>JAAYQR010000014.1 GCA_012519205.1 Candidatus Epulonipiscium sp.
CTTGCACGTATCTTTTTTTCGTGTTATCTTACACATAGTCGTTTCCATTTGTAGGTTTTTTTCCTTTTTTAAACCTACCAGAGGCCTTTCAGATCTCATTTCTTTCATACTAAGTTAACAGAGCCTATTTATTCTTTTTAATCCCTGTATTTAGTTTGGCTCTTCTTAAACCAAATTCAAGGAAGTTTTCACCGTATTTATTCATTTCATCACTAATTTTATAAGATAGAATTTTTGACGGATTTATGATTTTTTCGTATTCCTTATTTATTGTATCTACATATTTTTTATATTTAGCCTTCTTATCCATGGCCTCTGCAATATATCTAAGTTTCCTAAATATATTCTTACTCCAATCCTGTAATGTGATCTCTTGATTATTATAATCCTTCATGAGCAGATTGCAGTCCTTACCATAAAGTGCAGCCATCTCATGATTTTTATCGGTTAAGTCTAATATTTCATCAGTTATTTCCTCTGGGCTTTCAAATAAACAATAAAGCATAAACACCTGCATAAAATATAATTGTCCTATGGAAATTCCTACTTTTTCAAAGGGGTTGATATCTAAAATTCTAATTTCTATATAATCTACCCCCTTCTTACTAAGGGCTTCCATATGGGTTTCGCCCTTTTGTAAAACCTGTTTAAATCGTACATAGGAGTATAACTCCCCTTCTGATTGGAGTATGTTATCATTTAACTGTACCTGTTCCCCTAGGTTGTAAATTCCTAATTCTGAAAAGAAATTGCTTTTTGTTGCCAATAGTCTTTTCACATCTTTTATATATCCTTCCAAGTTGTTATATGTAACTTTGTATTTATTCTTTGTGCTATTAGCATACCCAAGGGAACTAACCCTTATGGAAGTAGCATAATTAAAATCCCCTTCACTTAAAGGAGCATAACTTTCATCAAAATTAGGGGATGCCCCAAAAAGATAGATTAAAATCCACCTATACTTTAGAAAATTTCTCGCCATAGCAAAATATATCTTGTCAGCAAATACTCTTTTATCAGTATTACCCCCAAAGTTTTCAAATAAATATTGTATGAATTCCTTCCCAAAAGAAAAATTATAATGGATACCCGATATCATTTGCATCTTTTTCCCATATCTTAAAGCTAGGCCTTTTCTATAAACTTCTTTTGTTTTCCCTTCTATTGAATTGCTAAACTTTGAGATAGGTATCTCCTCTTCCCTAGGAAGTCTTGGGGGCATACTCATAGACCATAGGATTTCATTTTCAAGAACATCTTCTGCTTTCTTGTGAATCTCACTTAACTCCCCATAGGCCTCTTCTATAAGATAATGGGGGGATGTAATAAACTCCAACTGACTTTCCCCAAAATCCGTCGTTATATGAGGATTTTTTAACTTATCTCCTAAAGCACTTGGGTGATTGGTTAGGGCTATATCTCCAGTGGTGAGAATTCTATGGGTTTCTCTTTCTAGTCCCCACTTTCCATCTAATAGCAAATTCGTTTTATCATCATAATCAAATAATCTCAATATATTATAAAAATTCCAATTCATAGATATCCTCTTATTCTTATATGTTTTGTATGTAATTATATTTATATTATATACGAATTCATAATAATATCCATATAAAAAATTGTAATTAAATATTTAAATCTATAAATCATAAGTCAAATCTAAAATAAGACAAGGTGCGCCTACAAATGATTGTTCATAAACTATTCATATTTATATTATATAATTTATTTACTAAACTTAAAATAATAGGAGACGCTTAACATGGGATTTTATAATTGTGGATTCAACAATATGCGTGGACTAAGGTATATGCATGGTCACCGTTCTTTCGGGATGCCTCTTATGATTTTATTATGCATTGCTATAGTTGCAGCAGTTATATATTTTTTAATGCGAAATCGTTCTTCGGTTTCTACTATTAATAATGTTGCGGTTTCTTCCCCTAAAAAGGAAGCATTAGATATTTTATTAAAGCGTTATGCTGGTGGTGAAATTTCCGAGGAAGAATTCGAAACAAAAAGAAAAAGAATATATCAGGAACTTTAGTTAATAAATGCCCCGATAATGTATAAAACATACATTATCGGGGCATTTATTAACCTACTTATTTAAAACCTATAGCCTTAGATGGGCACTTTTCAATAACCGGTCTTAGTTTTTTTATTTCCATATCATCAACTTTGACTTTCTTCCATCTTGCCTTCTTATCTACCATTTCAAAATGCTCTGGGGATAACTTTTTACATAAGCCACAGCCAATACAATAATCCTCATCAATTCTAACCTCGGTTATTTTACTTATATCTACTTCTTCTTCATCTGGGATATCTTCTTTTTTAACGAATAAGCTTACAATACAAGCCATTATGATTATGGATATTACAGTTAACACCCATCGGATTCCCATAAACTTAGGCCCTAGAAACTTTGCCTCATTGGCAAGCATCGGTATTTTTATAACCGCCCAGGAACTAAGTATAATAACTATATTGCCAATACTTGCTCCTTTTTTAAGAAGCATCTTGCTTATAGGAAATGCCGCATAAATAGGACCTGCCGAAAAACTTCCCAGCAGAAAAGAAAAGAAACTTCCCTTAATTCCTGCTTTTTCACCAAAACCATTCATAATAACTTCTTTAGGTACCCATGCCTCTATAATAGCTGTTAATATGAAAATAACAGGCATGATTTGTAGCATTTCATATACATAATACATACTGTTTTTTACCGATACATCAGCCTTATCAGGCATTACTATAAACAGAAAAATGTATGCTAATACTACGGCAGTTAATAATTTATTCTTTTTAATAATTCCTACTGCCTTCACATAATCACCCCCATCACTAATGCTATACCCATGGCAAATACAAAACTAAGAATATTGCGGGCTAATGTAAACTTAACACCAAATTCCTTGCTTTCCAAAGGAAAGGTTACAATACCTACCATGGTTAGAGTGGTTAAAAATGCCACTGCCGGGACTATGCTGGCTCCTACGTTTACGAAGGAACCTACCAGTGGGAATGCCACAAAAGCAGGTATTAAAGTTATGCTACCCACTAATGCTGCAATAACTGTTGAAAATAAAACATTTCCACCACCGAGCATACTGCTTATGGTTTCTGGTGGAATAAAAGTTAGTACCAATCCTATTAAAAACAATATGCCAATAATCTGCCCAGCCATATTTTTCATCATACCACTAGACATTTTCATAGCATCTATGGTCTTTTTCTTGTTTTTTATTAAAGAAGTTATAAATGCTATTATTGCTATTACCCATAAAATCTTTGTAAATATATCCACCCAATCACCCCCTATAATTTTTCGGATTTGGTGACTTCACTACAAAGAATTCCAATACTTCATCGTAGTTGTTTCCCACATTCATCTTTACATTGTAAGGTATATTAATTATTTGACCCCTTTGATACTCATGAGCTTTCTCCTCATCCAACCGTATGGTCAAGGTTCCCCTAACAATAATCATATACACATTGGAGTTTGAATAATGCTCTGGCAAAGCCGCTCCCTTAGGTAGCACCATATGATTTAAATTAATATTTTCATCGTCTATGATTCTTTCAATTCTTTTGTCATCTATGATGCTATAGTTATACTTTTTCTCCAACATAAAATCCCCCCTTTCTTAATTTGTAACCTTATATTATAATAAACTCAAAATATAAACAGTTACCATGGTAACACATTTAATAAAAGGTGATTTTATGAGTATAAAAAACTATATAAACATTTTAACTTTGACGGGGCTTTTTAACGGATTTTCTTCTTCTGAACTTCTTAATATATTTGAAAAAAATCAATATATCATTTCCAAGCATAAGAAAAATAATATCATTCATTTTGAAAGTGAAAAATGTATTTATTGGGATATTATTTTAAAAGGAGAAGTTATCATTCAAAAGATTGATGAAAAGGGTAATGTCTTGACGGTTACCGAATTTAAGGTAGGGGATAATATAGGAGGCAATCTATTATTTTCAAAACAACCCTATTATCCTATGAGTGTCCTATCAAAATCAAATGTAGACATATTACACATTAATAAAAAACTGGTTTTAGAATTATGTCAAAATAACCAAGATTTTTTAATCCGGTTTTTGACTTGTATTTCAGATAAAACCGCTATTCTCACAAGTAAAATAAAATCTATCTCAATGAAAACCATAAGAGAATCTATCGTCGAGTTTTTAAAATATGAATACTACGCTCAAAATAATCCAAAGATAAAAATCAATATGACAAAAAAGGAATTGGCTGAAAAATTAGGGGTGCAAAGGACCTCCCTATCTCGAGAGCTTGGTAAAATGAAAAAAGATGGCTTGGTTTTGTATGATCAAAAAACCATTACCATCTGTGATTTGAAAATGATTAAAAAAACTTAGGCTCATTAATCGTTGGTCAAATTTCCGTCCCCGCTTACTGGTATTACCTCCCCTATATATTTAGGTTTAGGCTTAAAAATCCCATATGTGAAATCCTTTACCCTTGCCAACACTTCCCGAGCATTCCTATAATCTTGTCCTATGTACTGCCTTGGATCAGAAGGTACCCCATAAGCTTCAAGACCTAAACTTTTAGCTACATATAGGGCACGATATAAATGATATTCCTGAGTTACTATGAAAATCTTTTCTGCCTTAAAGATATCCCTTGCCCTATATATACTTTCATACGTAGAAAAACCTGCATGATCCATAAAAATATGTTCCGATGGTACTCCTAAGTCTATGGCAAATTTCTTCATCACGTTGACTTCGTCGTATTCTTTTCTCCCATGATCTCCACTCATTAATAACCTATCTGATGCACCCATATCATATAACTCAATTCCTTGTAGCAATCTATCTTCTAACATATGGCTTGGGGTACTGTTATTCCAAATACCTGCTCCAAGAATAAGTATGCAATCCGCCTTAAAATCTATATCCTCTACACTAGGAATAATCTTATCCTTAACAGATACTTGCACATAATTATTTATGCCAAATACGGTTACTATGCTTACAACAACAGTTGCTACACTGATTAATAAGACCTTTTTTATCCATCTTATAAATCTTCTTATTCTTAGCCCTGTAGAAATTCTCATTTTGATTCTCCCATCTAAATTTCATTTATGTATGAATTTTAAATAAATTAGTTTACAGATTGCCCTTTAATATTAATGATACAATAATTTAGTCAATTATTCCATAGTATACTTTTGCAATATTCAATAATACATTGTCTATCGTAATTATAAACATATTAATTTTTATTATCCTATTACTATTCGAAAGCTAAAAGGCCTGTCAGCCAACACTTTCACATTGAAACAAATGTGGAAATGTAGACAAACAGGCACTATATTAAAACATTTCTATGCTTCTTTCTAAAATTCCCTCCATATGGGCTATTAGTATACCATAATTGGTTATGGGTATATTTTGATCTTGGGCAGATTTTATTCGATATTTCATCTCTCTTTCATTTAACATACAGCCACCGCAGTGGATAATAAGCTTGTATTTGGATAAATCCTCGGGGAACTGCGTCCCCGATGTAAACTGGTAATCAAGTTGTTTCTTCGTGTAATCTCTAATCCAGTCCGGAAGTTTTACTGTGCCGATATCTTCGCATTGTCTATGGTGGGTACAGCCCTCAGAGATAAGGATAGCATCATCATTTTTTAGGGATTCTAATGTTTTTGCTCCCCTTACTGCAGATTCCAGACTACCCTTATATCTTGCAAAAAGAATGGAAAAAGAAGTTAGGGGGATATCTTTTGGGGTATCATAGGATACCTTATTAAATACCTGACTGTCGGTAATCACCAGCCTTGGCTTTTTCCCCAAGTTTCTTAAGGTTTCCTTTAGTTCGGTTTCCTTTACTACAATGGCTATAGCATTAGCATCTAGAATATCACGGATGGTTTGCTGCTGTGGTAGTATAAGCCGTCCCTTAGGAGCGGCCTTATCTATGGGTGTTACTAGGACAACAAAATCCGAGGGGCTAATGAGGTCCTGAACAATTCTGCGGTCTGATCCCCGTGTTGATTCTATATTGGCGATTTTTCCTTTTAGGCTTTCAATATTGTATTTGGTTATAGCGCTAACGTAGATTTCCTTATCATTTCCTGATATCTTTTCAGCTACCAAATCGGATTTATTATAAACTACAATATAATTAATATCCCTTTTTTCAAATAAGGTGATTAATTCTTTATCTTCTGAAGCCTTACCCAGTGTAGCATCAATCACAAGTATTGCAATATCAATTTTATTAAGAACCTGATGGGTCTTTTTTATTCGTAGTTCTCCTAGTTCCCCTTCATCATCGATTCCAGGGGTATCGATAATCATCACAGGACCTAGGGGTAAAAGTTCCATAGATTTATAGATGGGGTCCGTGGTGGTCCCTTTTATATTGGAGACAACAGCAAGGTCCTGCCCTATAATGGCATTAACGATACTAGATTTGCCTACGTTTCTTCTTCCAAAAAACCCGATATGAACTCTATTTGCAGATGGCGTCTTATTAAGTCCCATGCTCATCCCCCCTAGAATCTAAAGTCACGGCTGCCATTTTCTATATCGATAATGTTTTGCCTTGCTATGTTTTTTACCTTCTCCTTTGGTATATTTTCTATTTCTTTTTGAATTAAGGCTTCACCGATTTTTTGTGTTTTGAGACTGGCATAATCTTCTACATATTCTTTAAGAGTCATCAGAGCATTAGGATGGCAGCAGTTTTGAATTTGTCCGCTTTTTATTAGACTCATAAATCTATCCCCTGTTCTACCTTCCCTATAGCAGGCAGTACAAAAGCTTGGGATATATCCTAACTCTATCAACCATTTGACAACCTCATCTAAAGTTCTTTTATCACTAGTATCGAATTGTTCAGTACCCTCATCCTCTATCTCAGTATCTGAATAACCCCCAACACTGGTTTTAGAACCACCGCTGATTTGGGAAACTCCTAGATGCAATACCCGTTCTCTACAAGCTTTACTTTCCCTGGTGGATACGATGATTCCTGTATAGGGCACTGCAATACGAATGCATGCTACTATTTTAGCAAATATATCATCACTTATCCCATTGTTAAAGGCACTAGGGTCAATATCATCGGCCTTTCGAATCCTCGGCACACTGATGGTATGGGGGCCTACTCCAAAAGTAGCCTCTAGATGTTCTGCATGCATGAGTAGGCCGGCAAATTCGTACCGATATAATTCAAGACCAAATAATACCCCTAGCCCCACATCATCTATGCCTCCTTTCATGGCTCTGTCCATTGCTTCGGTATGGTAGGCATAATCATGTTTTGGACCTGTAGGGTGAAGTTTTTCATAGCTCTTCTTATGATATGTTTCTTGGAAAAGGATGTATGTACCAATACCCGCTTCATGCAGCCTTTTATAGTTTTCAACGGTGGTTGCCGCAATATTAACGTTAACCCGTCTTATGGCACCGTTTTTATGTTTTATACTATAGATGGTATCAATAGATTCTAAAATATATTCGATAGGATTGTTGACGGGGTCTTCTCCTGATTCTATAGCAAGGCGCTTATGCCCCATATCCTGTAGGGCAATTACTTCTTTTCGAATCTCTTCCTGGGTCATTTTC
Source organism: Candidatus Epulonipiscium sp. (assembly GCA_012519205.1). Classification (NCBI taxonomy): domain Bacteria; kingdom Bacillati; phylum Bacillota; class Clostridia; order Lachnospirales; family Lachnospiraceae; genus Candidatus Epulonipiscium; species Candidatus Epulonipiscium sp. The sequence goes on from JAAYQR010000014.1 coordinate 7,642, forward strand.
TTCCTTGCTATATGCTTGTTTTTCATATGATAGGGGCAGTATACACAGCCATTTATGCAGTAATTGGAAAGGTATAAAGGGGCAAACATAACAATACGATTGCCATAAAAGTCCTTTTTAATTTGTTCCGCTAGGGCATAAATCTCCTGATTTTTTTCTTCGATTTCACAATCAAGTAAAACCAAGGCCTCTCTATAGCTTAGACCTTTTCTAAGTTTTGCCTTTTCGAGGATTTTGTCAATAAACTCTACATTGTTTTTGTTCTTGTCAGCGTACTCAAGGGTGTCAAGGATTTCTTCATGAGAAATAAATTCTTCTGCTTTTGGTGATTTTGGATTATACATTTAATTCCTCCTTCCGGGTCAGATTATTCTTTCCCGTTAGTTTTATTTAATAGTTTTAAACTATTATTCTATTTTATATGATATCTTTGAGTATGCAGTCTTTGTACTGATTCCGGAAAGCCTACCTAGCTTTCCGGAAAGGGCACTGACTATATCCTGTGGTGCATCAATTGCAATGCTTATAATATTAATGTTTTTTTCACGGTAAGGTAAACCCATTCTTCCAATAATATATCGACCATAATCATGAAGAATATTATTTAGTTTTTCAACAGATTCACTGCTTTCTACAATTATTCCTATAATAGCAACTCTAGTTTCCATAAAACCTCCAAAAAATTTAAATATTTAAAAAGGTAGTTGCCATGGCAAAGTATAGTAAAAGAGCAAGGGCATCTACAATCGTGGTTATTAAGGGACCCGCCATTATTGCAGGGTCTAACTTTAACTTTTTAGCGATTATAGGCAATACTCCTCCAACCACTTTTGCTAGGATCACCGTAGCAAAAAGACTTAGGCATACGGTTACTGATATAGCAAATTCTGCCCCTTCAAGATAATAAACCCTTAAGAAATTTACTACTGATAATACCACAGCTACGATTAAGCTAACCCTAAATTCTTTCCACAATACCTTTAGGATGTCTTTTAGTTCTATCTCTCCTAATGCCAATCCTCTAATAATCAAGGTTGAAGACTGAGAGCCGGCATTTCCTCCCGTATCCATAAGCATTGGGATAAACGATGCCAATACAACAACCGATTGCAATACATCCTCAAACTTTCTAATTATATTTCCTGTAAATGTGGCAGATATCATGAGTATGAGCAGCCACATAATCCTATTCTTTGCCAAACTAAATACATTCGTTCTTAGATATTCCTCTTCGGAAGGCTGCATAGCCGCCATCTTTTGTAAGTCCTCTGTATTTTCCTGCTCAATTATATCCACAACATCATCGATTGTCACTATCCCGACTAATCTTTTCTCCTTATCTACAATAGGCATGGATATAAAATCATATTTTTTAAAGATATCCGCAATGGTTTCTTGGTCATCAAAGGTCTTTGCATATATTACATCTGTACTCATTACGTCCTTAATCAACTGCATCTCATCGCTTAGAATAATTTTTCTAATACTTATAGTACCTTCAAGTATCCTGTTTTTTCCTATGACATAACAGGTATCTATGGTTTCCTTATCTACCCCTGTTTTTTTAATATGGTCTAGGGCCTCTTTTATGGTCATTTCTTTTTTTAGGTCTACATATTCGATAGTCATTATACTTCCCGCCGATTCATCCGGGTACTGCAAAAATTGATTAATAAGTCTTCGTGTTTCCTCATCTGTGTTTTTTAGAACCTTTTTAACGACATTCGAGGGCATCTCTTCTAAAAAATCAATTGTATCATCAAGAAATAACTCGCTTATAATATGTTCTGCTTCCTTATCTGTAATCGACTCTATGATATATCTTTGCTCATCATAGGATACATAGGAAAAAACATCTGCTGATATTTCTTTTGGTAAAATTCTAAATACAATCAAAAGATACTTTTTATCTAGTTCTTCCAACAACTGTGCAATATCAACAGTATTCATGTTTACGATTTCTTGTCTTAGCTGTCCTAATTTATTTTGTTCTAGTAATCCCATAAATTTTTCTTTCACTTTGTGACCTCCTTAAATGAGCCATAAAAAGGTTGGTTTTGCGGCTCTAGATATAGTATTTACTGTTCTTCTAAAATAATTAGGAACCTCGTCTAAATCCACAATAACCACCCCCAAATAAAAAACCCCCTACTAAATTGGGTAGAGAGTTAAAATCATAATCTTATTAACTATACCCTACTCGTTGAGTTTTAGCTCTGCAAAGCTTTGGGTAATCCTAGCTACATTAGGTAAAACCTTAATTCGATAGTACCTGCTAACCCGTTGGCGTCTTTGGACATTTCTGGGTAGTAGCGTATATCTTTGCAGTAACCTCACCTAACAAGATAATACATTACTATTATATCTATATTCCTGTAATATATCAATCACTGTTTAAGTTCTCACAAAATCTATTCCTTTTTTTACAAATTATTTTACTTGAGTTACAGGAGGGGCAATTATGTTCATTCCTTTCATACTCAACACTATAAATTTCACCGCAACTTAAGCATCTTACAATACATGAACCAAAGGTATAATTACCTCCTCTTATATGTATACTCCTGCCCTCTGTCAGTGCTATAGCTATCTTTTTCCTTGCACTATCTATGATATTTTGAAAAGTCTGCCTAGAAATATTCATTTTAATGGCACTCTCTTCTTGACTTAATCCTTCAATATCTTTTAATCTCATAGCTTCTAATTCCTCTAACTTGAGAACGACTTTTCCTATCCCGTGGTTTTCTTTTTCTATGGGCATAAAATGTCTACTCTCAAGGAAAAACTCAATTTTTCTGCATTTTATCGGTCTTGCCATTAAATTTCTCCATCCATTAGTTATTTACTGAATTAATAATCTCTTCAGTAATATACTTTATAGTCTCATCAATGGTTGAATCTATTGCTGTTTTTTCCCTTGTTACATCTGCTATTTCCCTAGTCATGGGTAGTTCCCCAAGAAGTTTTAAACCTAGTTTATCTAAGAATTCTTCTGTATTTTCATTATCAAATATCCTAATTTGCTTATTACAATCTGGACATAAAACATAACTCATATTTTCAATGACTCCTATGGTCTTAATGTCCATCCTTTTAACCATATTTACCGCCTTTGCTACTATCATAGACACTAAATCCTGTGGAATTGATACCATCACAATTCCATTAATAGGTATGGATTGCATTGCTGTTAAGGCAACATCGCCTGTCCCCGGCGGCATATCAATCATGAGATAATCAAGTTCACCCCACAAAACATCTGTCCAAAACTGCTTTACCATATTTCCTACTAGGGGTCCACGCCATATAACAGGCTGTTCTTCATTATCCATTAATAAATTTAAGGACATTACCTTTATTCCATTTTCATTAGTAACAGGTATTATTCCCTCCTGGCTTTGCATCGCCCTTTTATCTTTTACTTTTAAGAATCTTGGTATACTTGGACCTGTAATATCAGCATCTAAAACACCCACAGCATAACCTTTTTTATTCAATGTTTCTGCTATAAGAGCGGATACTGTCGATTTTCCCACTCCGCCCTTCCCACTCATAACCCCGATTATTCTTTTTACATGATTGTTGGGATTATTTTCTATGAGGCAACCTTCCTTTGTTTTACAGCTTTCCTTTGTAGGACAAGTTTCACAGTTAGTCATTTTAAACACCTCTTTTTTGTTATTAGCATATGCTAATAACATTTTATGTCTACATTGTATTTCTGTCAAATATCATTTTTCACTAATTTTCTAGAAGTTGCCACTCCTATAAGTGATATAAATATTATAGGATAAAAAACATATCTATAACTTCCAAAGGTACTCTTAAGCATCCCTGATAACAAAGTTCCAAGAACCGCCCCTATACCATAGGCAGTAAATACAATGCCATAGTTTATACTATAATATCTATCTCCAAAAAACAAAGCCGTAGCAGCTGGTGCTATGGCTAACCATCCTCCTAGGTTCATCCAAAAAATTGAAAAGGATACTATATATATTAAGATACTATCCTCTTTTGCAAAAAGCATTGGTATTGAGGATAATAGCATAAGACTAAATGATAATAACGCACTGTTTTTTGGATTTATCTTATCTGTAAACCATCCAAAAAAAGGTCGTCCCAGAGCATTGAATATTGCAAAAATGGACATAAATGTCGCTGCTCTACTGGGATTTAACCTTATTATTTCCTCCCCTATAGGACTTGTAATACCTACTATCATAAGCCCTATAAATGTTCCAAGGGTAAAACAAATCCATAGACTATAGAATGATGGATTTTTAAACAACTCTTTTGCTCCTATTTCTTGTGATAAATCTTCGGGATTATTCAAGTTTTTAGGTAGATTTTCTCCTCCCTCAGGCAACCTAAAACCCAATCCTAAGGTTGGGATAATGATTAAAAATACTATCCCTAAATATCTAAAACTCTCCATAAGCCCATACTGTTCTATAAAATATCTAGCTAAAGGAGCTGTTATAAAGGGCGAAAGCCCAAAGCCCATTAGAACCCACCCAAGGGCCAGACCCTTTTTATCTCTAAACCATTTTGTTATCACCAACATAGGAGCCCCATACACGATTCCAACCCCTGAACCTGCAATAACACCATAGGTAATTATTATCTGATAGATATTTTGAGTGTAGGAAGATAATATCCATCCTTGCCCAACTAATATCCCTCCCAATACAATAATTAGCTTTGGTCCAATTCTCTCAATAATTTGTCCCGTTAACGCCATAGCAAGAGTATAAAATATTAAAAATACCATGTAAGGTAGACCACTCTGTGTAGCATTTATATTGAATAATTCCTCCATAGGCTTTTTAAATATGCTCCATGAATATATTGTCCCCATGCATAAAAATATAAGAGTTCCAAAAGGAATAAAAATCCACCTACCTATATGGCTAGGTAAACCAAAGATTTTCGAATCGTTCATTTCGCCCCCCCTAATAGAACTTTAGCTATTTTTATCTAGTTCCCTTGTAATTAAGTTTGCTAGTTCTTCTGCCTCTTTTTGTAGTACCTTTTCATCTTTTCCCTCTATCATTACTCTAACTAAGGGCTCTGTTCCTGAGGGACGGATAAGTATTCTTCCTTCACCTGCAAACTTTTTTTCTAACTCATCTATAGCATTTTTTATTTTTTCATTACTTAGATAAGCATCCTTCTTATCATTGGGAACTTTAGCATTTACCAGAACTTGTGGTAAAACCTCCATAACTCTAGTTAATTCTGAAAGCCTCTTATTGGTTTTTTTAATTACCGATAAGAGTTTAAGGGCTGTGAGTATGCCATCTCCAGTTGTATTATAGTCTAAGAAAATAATATGTCCTGATTGTTCTCCTCCCAACTTATAGTCTTTCTTTAACATCTCCTCCAAAACATACCTGTCCCCAACTTTTGTTTTTTCAATGGTTAGATTGTTTTTATCCGCCATTATAAAAAGTCCTAGATTACTCATAACAGTTGCTACTATAGTGTTGTCCTTTAAAATATTTTCTTTTTTCATTTGAAGACCACATATTGCCATAATCTGGTCTCCATCTACAATATTCCCTTTTTCATCTACTGCAAGACATCTGTCTGCATCCCCATCAAAAGCAATACCTATATCAGCTTTCTTTTGTTTTACGGTTTCTTGTAAGCTCTCCATATGAGTTGAGCCACAGTTTTTATTTATATTGCACCCATCAGGTTTATTGCTTATCACAATTAATTCTGCCCCCAAATCTTTGAGCACCTTAGGTCCTGCCTCATAGGCAGCCCCATTAGCACAATCAAGTACTACTTTAAGTCCTTCAAGATTTACATCAATACTAGATTTTAAAAATTGTAGGTATTCATCTAGTGCTTCAGGGTTTTCTTTAACAGTGCCTACTTCTTCCCCTATGGGGGTTGGAAGGTTCTCTATATTGTCCAATATGATACCCTCTATTTCTTCTTCAAGGTCATCTCTTAGTTTGTATCCATCGCTATTAAAAAATTTAATACCATTATATTTTACCGGATTGTGGGAGGCAGAAATAACAACCCCTGCATCAGCTTTATATTGCCTTGTAAGATGTGCTATGGCAGGAGTAGGTATTATTCCTACGGTTATAGCTTTTGCCCCTACAGAACAAATCCCGGAAACCAAGGCTGCTTCTAACATACTCCCTGATATTCTCGTATCTCGTCCAACCAAAATACTAGGCTGATGCTTAGTTTCTTTTGTAAGTACATGGGCTCCCGCCTGACCTAATCTATATGCTAATTCAACTGTAAGTTCAGTATTTGCCACTCCCCGAACCCCATCGGTTCCAAACAATCTTCCCATTTTAGTCACCTTCTTTTATATTTTAATACCACCTATTATAACATTCCATTAATACAACAACAACTTTTATACTCAAAAGATGCACCTCGATTAATCAAGGTGCATCCCCCTGTTCCGGTTGTTCCTCTTCATCCGGTTCTTGCTCTTCAGCAGATTCAATTAACTCAATTTCTACTACCGGTGATTCCCCTACTTGTTTAATATTTTTAGGAATATTAAAGGCTATGGGAACTTTATGTCTGCCTTCCTTAAGTCCCGAAACATCAATACTGCCTAGAAGCATATTTACGGTTATTCTTTGTACTTCACTTTCAATACCCTGGAGGTATAGGGTTACTTCTTTCGAAATATACTTGAACTGCTTATCAGTTCTAAGGGTTAATTTTGATGTAGGAATCTTAAATTCCCTTACTATTTGTTTTTTTATTTCTATGGTTACGGATACTTTATTCTCTGAACTATCCCATCTCCTAACCCCAGGCGGAAGGATAATATCAGGCTTAAATGTTGTTGTTTCGTCTAAATCCTCAAATATAATCGTTGAAAGCTGAACTTGAGTTAAACCATCAACAATTTCCTTGCTTCCTACTATTACTATTTCCTCTGGTTCTATCTTTATACCAGTAGAAATATAGTTCTCGGCATAAGTCCCTTGAATCTGTGGAATGAGGGACACCTTTCGCTTTTTACCCACTCCAATATTTACCTCTATGATATCTATGTTTTTTTCGATATCCTTTATTTCTTTACCTTGTTTATCATATACCTTAGGCTCAGCTTGTGCTACCTTTTGATTATTTGTAATATCACTAACATCCACTATAACTTTTACTATATCCACTTTATTTATAAGGGACTGGGCTCCTGTTAAAATTACTTCACCAGGGTTTAGTTTAGGCTCTAATACCACATATCCCTCTTCGATTTGTCCTATGGTTTCTACTTGAATTGGTTTTGTAATAGTTTTTTTGTTTTCAAGGACTACGTCTAAATATCTAATCTGGTTTCTTTCTTCAAAAATTAATCCTCTATATTCATCGGAAAAAGTAATCTCGATAGGAATTTTATTTACTTCTGTAGCCTTGGTATGTCTGAATAATTCTAGGTTAGCCGTAGCCTTAATGACGTCTAGATATCTTCTATTGTTTTTTAATTTTTCAAGGGTTAACCTTGTTCCTCTTATATTTAATGAAATAGTTTTGTTTTCAATTTCATCCAAATTAGATATGACTATATCATATCTTGATGTTAATTTATCCATGTTTTGAATTTCAACTGGAATAGTGAAAGTCATGGTTTCCTCTGGGTTTTTAATATTAATCACTATAAACCATAACCCTATGGCAATAACAAGAGAAAAAATCTTCCAACCTAGGTTTTTCCCAAAAAAATCATTCATGCTTGTGTCGACCCTTCCATAATACAAGTTTTTTCTTTTCAATTTTTCTACCTGGAGTATCCACAAGCAGAGTTCTTATGAATTCTCCCTTTACATTCCTCGTTAAGGAACCCGATTGAGTTACAGATATGGTTCCCGTTTCTTCGGATACAACAATCGTTATGGCATCTGAAACCTCGCTAACTCCTAAAGCCGCCCTATGCCTTGTTCCTAATTCTTTACTTATTTCTAGACTATCGGTTAGAGGAAGATAACAGGTGGCCGCAGATATCCTATTGTTTTTTATAATAACTGCTCCATCATGAAGAGGAGTATTATTTTCAAAGATATTAATAAGAAGTTGTGCTGTCACCATGGCGTCAACCGTAATACCCGTTCTTTCATAATCTCCAAGCTTTACATTTTTTTCAATTACAATAAGGGCTCCTGTTTTATAGTTAGACATATGTTCTATGGCCTTGACTATTGCTTCTATTGTAGTATCAGAAAGATTCTCATCTTTATCCCTTTGTTCATCAAAAATCATAAATGATGAAAATAAATGTCCTCTTCCTAATTGTTCTAAGGCCCTTCTAAATTCTGGCTGAAATACCACAAATACAGCAATAATCCCTACGGATATGGTATTAGATAGTATCCACCATACCGTGTTTAAGTGGAATACATAAGCTATGATTGCAACAGCAAAAATAACAACAAGCCCTTTAAAAAGAGCCCATGCTCTGGTATCTTTAATCCATGTAATTATTTTATAAATAAGATATGCAACAATAAGTATGTCAATAATATCCACAATGCGAATATGTGGAACATTCATAATCGATAATTTAAGTTGTGATAAGATATCTTTTAAAGAGTTCAAACCAATTACTCCTCTTATTATATTGTTATTTTTAATTATATCATGTTTCCTGTGGTTTTGTTAATTTATTTGTTATTTATTTTATTATGGTAAATTATACATATTGTTATAGGCTTCGACTTTATTTCCACATTATTATATCTGTTATAATTATATATTTTTCTGTAGCATAAAACCCCCATCTTTTAGAAATACTATTTTTAGAAACAAAGGTATTGAAAGGAGATTTATATGAATAAAGACGATGCATTAATTCAGCAGTTAGAAGATAGCCTAAGGGACAGTCTTAAACATCAAATTATTGACTTAAATGTTCATCTTACTGATGGAACTGTTTATTTAACAGGTTTTGTTGATTGTTTAACAGATAAAATCCAAGCAGGTAAGGTTGTTCAAAATTATGTGCCTAATATTCGCTTTGAAAATAACTTAACAATTGCCATGAACGGAAGTATAACTGACAAGCAGCTTCAGGAACAAACAGTGGATAACCTTCGCCATTGTGAATTTGCTGATAGAGTTGAAAATGTAGGAATTAAAGTTGAGGGGGGTTCTGGGACTTTAATAGGTAGTGTAAGAACTCTTTCTGATGAAATAAAGGCTCTTGAAGTAGCAAGGCAGACTACTGGCCTTAAGGACGTTGCCAGTAATCTAAATATAGAAACTTCTGCCAACATATATGATAATAATATATTAAAAAGTATAATTGCAGAAGCCTTAAATGATTCCGATTTATCAAGACATTCTATTATCCCTAATGTTGATAGGGGCATTGTAACCATAGAAGGAATGGTGGATCATCGCTATGAAGTTGAAATGGCAGGGGATTTAATTGCTAATATTGAAGGTGTCATCAAGATTAAAAATCATTTAAGAAATCGAGAAGATGATAAGGATTTACCCGGAATTAATTAATGCAGGTATAAAAAGTTATCCCTATATATCTGTTTCTGCTAATTTCCGAGCCAATCTTACGGCTTCTATAGCATCTTTAGCATATCCATCAGCCCCTATTTCATCACTATATTCCTTTGTTATTACTGCCCCACCTATCATAAATTTGGTGGAAAGCTTCTCATTTTTAGCTTCATTTATTACTTTTTTCATTTCACCCATGGTAGTAGTCATAAGGGCTGATAACCCCACTATGGGGGCTTTAGTTCTTTTAATTTCTTCAATTATATCTTCTTTCTTAACATCCTTACCCAAATCTATTACTTCAAATCCATAATTTTTAAGCATCAATCCCACTATGTTTTTCCCTATATCGTGGATATCTCCTTTTACTGTTGCTATCATTACTTTAGTCTTTTCTTTCCTTTTATCTTCTTTAAGTAAATAAGGTTCCAGATAGTCAAAACCTTTTTTCATAGATTCCGCGCTTAAAATAAGCTGGGGAAGAAAGTACTCTTTTTTATCATATAATTCTCCCACTTTATTGATTGCAGGTATTAATATTTCATCCACTATATTAAAAGGGGTTAATCCTTCCTCGAAGGCATTTTTGATATATCCTATAATTTCTTCTTTTTCTCCCTTTAATACAGAGTTATATATTTTATCCCGGGTATTTTCTTCCTTTGATATTTTATTTATAGGTTTCTCTTTGGAATTTCCAAAGTAATCTATATAATTTTTGCAATTTTTATCCCTGTCTGTTAATATATCCCCTGCTTTTTTTAACTCCATTATATTTTCACTGCTAGGATTTAATATTGCCATGTTAAGACCTTTTGCCATAGCCATCATTAAAAAAGCTGAGTTAAGCCAGCTTCTTTCTGGAAGTCCAAAGGATATATTTGATAACCCCAATATAGTTGAACTTTTTAAAATAGATGATACATATTCTACTACTTTCAATGTTTCTATGGAAGCCTTTTGGTCTGAGGAAACAGTCATAACAAGACCATCTACCACCATATCCTCTGGTCCATAGCCTATACCTTTTGCTTCTTTTAGAATCCTATTTATAATTTCTATTCTTTTTTCTGCTGTGCTTGGAACTTCCTTATCATTTAGGGGAAGAGCTATGAACATAGCACCATATTTAGCCGCAATAGGTAAGAGTTCTTTTAATTTCTTTTCTTCTCCCGATATGGAATTTAGAAGAGCACGCCCTGGATAAATCCTAAGAGCAGCTTCTATAACCTCTGAATTTGATGAATCTATACATAAAGGCAGTTCACTTATAGTTGATAAGCTTTCTACTACCTTAACCATCACCTCTTTTTCGTCAATCCCTGGCATCCCCACATTAACATCTAACATATTAGCACCTTTTTGTTGTTGTTCTAAAGCAAATTTTCTTATCTCTGCTAATTTTCCTTCTAATAATTCCTGCTGTAGTTCTTTTTTTCCCGTGGGGTTAATCCTTTCTCCTACTACCGTAAGGGGTGTTTCTTCTCCCATGAAAACAGTCTTTCTAACAGAGGTGACTGCACTTTTTCTCTTATCCAACCATGGTTTTGGGGTATATTTTTTGGTCCTTTTGCTTAATAGCCTAATGTACTCATCTGTTGTGCCACAGCAACCCCCTATGAGATTTATACCCACCCTTGCAAAGTCCTCTATGAAGTTTGCAAATCCCTCTGCATCTAAATCATAAAAACATTGACCGTCTTTTAATATTGGCAATCCTGCATTGGGTTTTACAAAAATAGGTATGCATGATACATTCTTCATTTCATTAACTATAGATATCATATCCTTAGGTCCTGTAGAACAATTACAACCAATGGCATCGGCCCCTAATGATTGAAGAGTAATTACAGCTGTTATTGGGTTAGTACCTGTTAGGGTTTTACCATCTTCACCAAAGGTCATACTTACCATGATAGGGAGATTACTGATTTCTTTTACTGCTAAAAGGGCTGCCCTTGCCTCTTGAATATCTATCATGGTTTCTATCACAAACAAATCTACCCCTGCTTTTACTAAAGCATGAACCTGTTCTTTATATACATCTACAGTTTCTTCAAAGGATTTTTCACCAAAGGGCTTTATAAATTCCCCTGTAGGAGAAAGATTTCCTGCAACCAATACCTCATTCCCAACAGCTTTTCTTGATAGTTTAACTAAATTTATATTTATTTCTTCTACCTTGTTTTCCAAGCCAAAAGACTTAAGTTTCCACCTATTAGCCCCAAAGGTAGGGGCATAAACTATATCTGAGCCTGCATTTTTATATGCTCTTTGAATTTCTATGATGGCATTAGGATTTTTTAGTATCCACTCCTCTGGGCAAGCTCCCTTAGGCATGCCTCTTTTTTGTAATTCCGTTCCTGTTGCCCCGTCTAAAATGAGTATATTGTCCTTAAGCATTTCATTAAATTTCAGTCTAGTCATTTTCTTTTTCCCCCACTCTATTTTCCACTCCGCATATAGCAGTCACTGATTTTTCTGGCGCCATCATATATTTTTTCGTTAAACTCATATCAAATTTTTCTAGTTTTAGTTCTTTAAAAAATATCTTTTGGTATTTTAAGTCTAGGTCCCCATATCCCGGACTATACCTAAAGGTTGTAAGCTGCTTTGCTTCTTTTCTAATAGTGCTATTTACAAAATCCATTATCCATGCAGCTGTTTTATCTGCCATTTGCGAAGCTGTGGAATCAAATATTATAGCTTTTATTGAATTTTCTTTTTGTATTTCCTCGTTTATTCTATCTATAATTCCGCCCCCTATGGTAGAAGCCATAAGGGTAACATAGTCACTTTTTATTAGGAGCTTGGCTAAATTCCTACTCTCTACTAAATGTTTTCCTATCGTTACGGTTTCTTCAGTTCTTTTGGTTATTGGCATTATCATAAATGCCCCCTTGGGATGGCAAAGACTTACTCCCTCCCAAATTATTTCTTCTATTTCATCCATTGCATTTTTATCCAATACGGTCTTTCCTTTTTTATATCCCAGCCTATAAAGTATTCTATCCTTTGGCGGGGTTATCCATATATTTTCAAAGTATTTAGCTGTAAAGTCCATACAATCACCCTAATAAATATTTACAAATAACTCCACCTAAAAATTAAGATGGAGTTATTTGCATATTTTTTTATTAATTTATCATGTCTGCTTCCTTTAAAAGTCTTCCTATGATAATAATTTTACACTTAATCTTGAACAATCCTTTTTATTTCTCTTTTTGGCTTTTCTAAGTTAATCTTAGGTATAATTTTTACGTAGTAATAGTTTTCCTCGTCTTCAAACTCTACTCTTTCAGCCCTAGAGTAGTCTACGATTATATGGAAAAATTGGATGCTAAACATGATTATCATCGAGGCAATAGTGGATAATACCAACCCAAATAAGTTAATATC
>JAAYQR010000015.1 GCA_012519205.1 Candidatus Epulonipiscium sp.
TCAATTCTTTTTTTCCAAAGTTCTAGTGATGCCTGATTCATAAGGTACCTCCTCGAAATTCATTATTGGAGAAAGTATACCTTATTCATATCCGTTTTGCACTACGTCATGTTTTGAAGCACTTACATATTATACTAAGAAATATCAAAAAATATTAAAATATGTTTTTTTATTTTACTCAAAGTAGAATATCATAATATGTTTTTTTATTCTTCTTTAAAACTTAGCTTGCGACAGATTTGCGACACGACAAAAAAATAAAGCCTCGAAACGCTTTGTTTTCGAGGCTTTTGATAACTTTGAAATTATCTCTTTGAGAATTGTGGAGCTCTTCTTGCTGCTTTGAGTCCATATTTCTTTCTTTCTTTCATTCTTGGATCCCTTGTTAAGAAACCTGCTTTTTTAAGAGCTGGTCTAAGTTCAGCATCTGCTTGAAGAAGTGCTCTTGATACCCCGTGACGGATTGCACCTGCTTGCCCTGTGTATCCTCCACCACGCACGGTTACTAGTACGTCGAATCTGCTTAATGTATCTGTTAATACTAAAGGTTGTTTTGCAATAACCTTTAGAGTTTCTAATCCAAAATATTCGTTGATATCTCTTTTATTTATTTTAAAGTTTCCATTTCCAGGTACCAGGTATACTCTTGCAATTGATTTTTTTCTTCTACCTGTTCCATAATATCTTACTTCAGCCATTCGGATATCCTCCCTTCGCTACCTTAAAATTTAATTTCTAATACTTCTGGCTTTTGAGCTTCATGATTGTGCTGTGCATCTCTATAAACACGAAGTTTTGTAAGCATTTGTCTTCCTAAGCTATTCTTTGGAAGCATTCCTTTTACTGCCTGATAAAGCACCTTTTCAGGTTTTGTCGCCATTAAATCTCTGTATTTTACTTCTTTTAGGCCACCAGGATGTCCTGTGTGGTATCTATAATATTTCTGATCTAATTTTTTACCTGTTAATTTAACGTCTTTTGCATTGATGATGATAACATGATCTCCCGTATCCACATGGGGTGTATAAGTTGGTTTATGCTTTCCACGAAGAATTTTTGCAACTTCGGAAGCTAAGCGTCCCAATGTCATGTCTGTTGCATCAACAACATACCATTTTCTTTCAACTGTTTCGGCTTTCGCCATATATGTTGTATTCATTACATTCCCTCCTTGATTCTTCTAATATTCACGGCTCTATTTAAAATCCGGGGCTAAGGGATTTTAAAGTGGCATAATTACACAAAAATCATTATAGTACATCTACCCTAGCGTGTCAAGGAATATGTTTGGTTTAGACGAATTTTCCAAGAGCTCTTTAAAATATTCTTCACTTCGTTCAGAATAACAAAAATTTGAATCCTTTCCCTGACCTTAATATTCCTTAGGAATAAAGTATTTCTATTAAGGTTAGTCCCTGGGGTTGAGCTGTTTTCCCTGCTAGATTGCGATTTTTTGATAAGATTATATCTTTTATATCAGAAGCAGCTTTCTTGCCTAGTCCTATCTCTATTAAGGTTCCCACCATAATTCTTACCATGTTATATAGGAAACCATTACCCTTAACCTCAAATATAATAAAAGGTTCTTTTTTAGTCACTGTAGCATCGTATATTATTCTTTCCGTAGTTTTGACGGAACTGCCTGTTGAGCAGAAGGATGCAAAGTCATGGATTCCAACGAAATACCGAGCCCCTTTATCCATTGCATCTATATCCAATTTAGAGGATATAAATGTACTTATATTTCTATATTGGGGTATTGGGAATGTTTCATTTAGTATTTGATATCTATAGGTTTTTTCCCTAGCATCATATCTTGGATGAAAGTCCTTTGGAACTTCTTTGGCATCTTTTATTACTATATCTTCAGGAAGAACCGTATTTAATGCATAGGGAATTCTATCGGTAGGGATAGTTGTATCTACTTTAATTAATCCCCGCTGTCCTAAGGCATGAACCCCTGCATCAGTTCTACCAGCACCTGTAACAATTAGATTGTTCCTAAATATTTTAAGGCAGGCTTCTTCTATTTTTTGTTGTATCCCTATACCATTGGGTTGGCGCTGCCAGCCGTTATAATTTGTCCCATCGTAGGAGATGGTAAGTAATATATTTTTCACTTTATACACATCCTGTTTTGCGAGGGAGGTACAAAAACCACCCCTTACTAGATAAAACGGATACATATCATGATTATTGTAAATATTGTAATCCCAATCATAGCTATATAATCATGCTTTCCTATCATCAACTGTTTCATTCTTGTTCTATTTTCCCCACCATGATAACATCTAGCCTCCATTGCCATAGCTAGTTCATCTGCTCTTCTAAAAGCAGATATAAATAGTGGGACTAAAAGTGGTATTAAACTTTTAGCTCTTTTTATTATCCCCCCGCTTTCAAAATCTGCACCCCTTGCCATTTGGGCTTTCATTATTTTATCTGTTTCCTCTAATAGTATCGGAATAAATCTAAGAGCTATGGTCATCATCATAGCTATTTCATGGGCAGGGACTCCTATTTTTTTAAACGGGTTAAGAAGATTTTCTATGCCATCTGTAAGCTGAATAGGGGATGTGGTTAATGTTAGTATCGAAGAGCCTATAATAAGAAAGATTAAACGGGTCGCCATTAACCCTGCTAAATACAATCCCTCTCCAGTTATTTTTATTGCTTTATATGACCATAGGATATTCTCCCCAGGGGTCATGAAAATATTTAAAGCGACGGTTATTAATATTATTACAAAGATTGCCCTTAGTCCCTTTAGCATGAACTTTACTGGTACTTTAGATAAAAATATAAGATATGCTAAGAAAAACAGGGTAAATCCATAACCAATATATCTATTAGCAATAAAAAGAGTAATAATAAATATAAATGTAGATATAATCTTAACCCTAGGATCTAGTCTATGAATCCATGAATCAACTGGATAATATTGTCCAATAGTGATATCTTTAAACATTTTACACCTACTTTTGTTTTTTCAATAAAGAAGCTAATTCCTTAGCTCCCTCTTCTACAGTCAATACATCCGTAGAAACCTTAAGTCCTTTACTTTTTAATGCCTTCATTATATACATTATTTTTGGGGCTGCAAGTCCCATCTTTTCTAGCTCCTCTACATGTTCAAAAACGTTTTTCGGACTTCCATCCAAGGCTATTTTACCCCTATGCATAACGATAATTCTATCGACTAATTTCGCTATATCTTCCATACTGTGGGATACTAGAATAACTGTGATTCCCAAGGTTTTATGGAGTTTTTGTATTTGCCCTAGGATTTCATCCCTACCTTTAGGGTCAAGTCCTGCTGTAGGTTCATCCAAAACTAAAACCTCCGGCTTCATTGCCAAAACTCCTGCTATAGCTACCCTTCTTTTTTGTCCCCCAGATAATTCAAAGGGAGATTTTTCGTACATGCTTTCATCAAGACCAACTATATCTAGGGCCTCTTTTACCCTTTTATCAATCTCTTCTTTTGATAATCCCATATTTTGAGGTCCAAAGGATACATCCTTAAATATGGTCATTTCAAAAAGCTGGTGTTCAGGATATTGAAATACAAGGCCCACCCTTTGACGTATTTCTTTTAATGAAGTGTCCTTATCATTGATATTTTTACCTAGGATGGTAATTTCCCCATCAGTTGGTTTAAGCAATCCATTAAAATGCTGAATAAGGGTAGATTTCCCCGAACCCGTATGTCCTATCAAACCAACAAATTGTCCTTTTTCTATATGAAGATTTATACCATACAATGCTGTTTTTTCAAAAGGAGTGCCCCCACTATATATATGGTTTACCCCTTTAAATGTAATTGCCATATCGCATCCACCATTTCCTTTACTGTAAGTATTTCTGTGGAAATATCAATCCCTTGTTTTTTCATATGATAAGCAAGTTCTGTTGCTTGGGGAACATCTAGCCCTAATTCTTTTAGCCTTTCAACTTGACTGAAAATTTCTTTTGGTTTTCCATCCATTACTACCTTACCATGATCCATAACAATCACCCTATTGGCTTTTATGGCTTCTTCCATATAGTGAGTAATATGAATAATCGTTATATCTTCTTCTTTATTAAGTCTATGGATGGTCTGCAAAACTTCCTTTCTGCCTATGGGATCCAACATTGCTGTAGGCTCATCTAGTATAATACACTCAGGCTTCATTGCCAAAACTCCTGCAATGGCAATTCTTTGCTTTTGTCCTCCGGAAAGGAGATTAGGAGAATGGGTTATATATTCGCTCATTCCCACTACATCTACGGACTCCTCTACCCGCTTTCTTATTTCATTAGGTTCAACCCCTAAGTTTTCAGGACCAAACGCCACATCTTCTTCCACTACGGCAGCGATGATTTGGTTATCAGGGTTTTGGAAGACCATGCCTGCACTTTGGCGGATATTCCATAGGTTATCCTCATCTTTTGTATCCATGCCCTTTATTAGGAGGGTTCCACCGCTTGGGTGAAGAATTGCATTCATATGTTTTGCGAAGGTAGATTTTCCCGAGCCGTTATGACCTAGTATAACTACAAATTCGCCCTTTGTTATTTCTATATTTATATCATCTAAGGCAGTTTCCTTAGACTCTATTTCGCCTTTATCATTATGGGTATAGTATTCATAAATAAGCCCTTTACTAGTTACGATTTTATTCATGGTTCACCAACCTTTATAGTTTCCTTTATAACTCAAAATTTAATACCCACCAATTAGATTCTTCGCTATGCTCAGAATGACAAAAGGACGTAATAGGTATTCACTTTTCAATTATAAAGGATATATATATAGGGATTAAGACTCAATCTTAATCCCTAGGCATGTTACACTAATTCAATAATAACTTCTTCTGCACCATCGCCCTTACGGGGTCCAATTTTTACAATTCTCGTATATCCACCGTTACGGTCTGTATACTTAGGTGCTATTTCAGCAAATAATTTTTCCACCATATCCACACTTTTAGTGTTTTGTCTTTTTTTCATACTATCAGTTTCTGTTACAGGATATAACACGCGTAGTATTTGCCTTCTTGCACTAAGGCGAGAAGGATTATCTTTTTTAACAGACTTTTCTACTTCATCAAACACACTTACTTTTTTGCCGTTAACTACTTCTTTGATGCGCTTTCCTTCTGCATCTTTTCTTGCTACTTTAGATTTAACGGTTACTTCTGTGAAATTATCTTTTTCTTTCACAGCAAGAGTAATGAGTTTTTCTGTAATTCTTCTAATTTCTTTTGCTTTTGTTTCAGTTGTTCTAATTTTGCCATGATATAATAAATTGGTCACTTGGTTTCTCAACAAAGCCTTGCGCTGTGAGGAAGTACGACCTAATTTTCTGTACCCTGCCATCATTCAACCTCCTTTTCACGAATATAAGCAATTAATCTTCATTGGGCTTTAAGGATAACCCTAATTCTGCAAGTTTATTAAGGACTTCTTCTAATGATTTGCGCCCTAAATTACGAACCTTCATCATTTCCTCTTCCGTACGGTTGATGAGTTCTTCTACTGTATTAATGCCCGCCCTCTTTAAGCAGTTATAGGAGCGAACCGATAAATCCAGTTCCTCAATGCTCATTTCTAGGACTTTTTCTTTTTTATCTTCTTCTTTTTCCACCATTACTTCTGCATTCTTAGCATTTTCAGATAAATCGATAAATAAGTTTAAATGTTCATTAAGAACCTTTGCACCTAAACTCACTGCTTCATCCGGCTTAATAGTCCCATTGGTCCATATTTCGAATGTTAACTTGTCGTAATCAGTGATTTGACCCACCCTTGTGTTTTCGACAACAAAATTTATACGGCTTACAGGGGTATAGATAGAATCAATAGGAATAACCCCTATGGGTTGTTCTTTTTTCTTATTCTTATCTGCACCAACATAGCCTCTACCTTTTGTTATTGTCAATTCCATAAATAACTTACTATCTGAACCACCACTTAATGTAGCGATATGAATATCGGGATTTAATATTTCAATATCCGAATCCACCTTAATATCCGCTGCTGTGACAACACATTCCCCTTCGGCTTCTATATAGGCTACCTTAGGTTCATTTCCTTCACTATGGTTTTTAATAGCTAAGTTTTTAATATTTAGGATAAGCTCTGTGACATCTTCTTTTACCCCAGGAATAGTACTATATTCATGGAGTACATTTTCGATTTTAACACTGCTAACAGCAGCACCGGGAAGGGTAGAAAGTAATATCCTTCTTAAACTGTTTCCCAGTGTTGTTCCATATCCTCTTTCAAGAGGTTCTACAACAAAACGCCCATATGTTTCATCTTCTGACATTTCAGCAATTTCAATGCGAGGTTTTTCAAATTCAAACACCCGGTAAACCCTCCTTTTTGGTTTTTAATCATACTGAGGGTGACAATTTGTCTTCTAATTACTATTTGGAATACAACTCTACGATAAGTGTTTCTTGGATTTCGATGTCTATTTGTTCTCTGTTTGGTAAAGAAACAATTTTTCCGCTTAAGTTGTCTTTGTCAGCTTCAAGCCATTCGGGTACAAGTCTAGATGCTGTTGTATCACTGATATCCTTGAATCTTTGAATATTCTTAGAGTTTTCCTTAATTTCGATAACATCCCCAACTTTTAATTGATAAGATGGAATATTTACTTTTTTCCCGTTTACAAGAACGTGATTATGGCGAACCACTTGTCTTGCCTCTGTCCTTGAACGTCCATATCCTAAACGATACACAACATTATCCAATCTTAATTCTAATAATCGAAGTAGGTTTTCCCCTGTAACCCCCGAAATACGCTCTGCTTCTTCAAAGTAATTAGCAAATTGTGCTTCAAGAACCCCATAGATTCTCTTTGCTTTTTGCTTTTCACGAAGCTGGAGTCCATACTCGGATAATTTCTTTCTACTTTGACCATGTTGTCCCGGTGCATAAGGTCTTCTATCAACAGGACATTTTGGTGAAAAACATTTTTCTCCCTTTAAATATAGCTTTTGCCCTTCTCTACGGCATAGTCTACAAACGGGTCCTATATATCTAGCCATTTAAGCTTACACCTCCTAATCTAAACTCTTCTACGTTTTGGTGGACGACATCCATTATGAGGAACTGGAGTAACATCCTTAATCATTGTTACTTCAAGGCCTGCTGCCTGAAGAGCACGGATAGCCGCTTCTCTACCAGAACCAGGTCCTTTTACCATAACTTCTACAGATTTTAAGCCGTAATCCATAGCTGCTTTAGCCGCAGTATCTGCTGCCATTTGTGCTGCATATGGAGTAGATTTTCTTGAACCTCTAAAACCTAATTGTCCGGCACTTGCCCAGGATAAAGCATTTCCTGTGGCATCTGTTAATGTTACAATTGTATTGTTAAAAGTAGACTGAATATGCGCTTGTCCCCGCTCAACAATTTTCCTATCACGGCGTCTGCGGGTTGTTGCTTTTTTAGCTACTTTCTTTGCCATTTCACACTACCTCCTTTATGCACTATTTTTTCTTATTAGCAACAGTTCTTTTTGGTCCTTTTCTAGTTCTTGCATTATTTTTCGTGTTTTGCCCTCTCACCGGAAGCCCTTTCCTATGACGGATTCCTCTGTAAGATCCGATTTCCATAAGACGCTTAATATTTAGAGCTGTTTCCCTACGTAAATCTCCCTCAACCATTTGGGTTTTTTCAATGATTTCACGGAGTTTTGCTGCCTCGTCATCTGTTAAATCTCTTACCCTTGTATCTGGATTAATTCCAGCTTCTTTTAAAATACGATTAGAGCTAGCACGCCCAATACCATAAATATAGGTAAGTCCGATTTCTACACGTTTATCCCTTGGTAAATCTATACCTGCAATACGTGCCATATAGCGATTACACCTCCTACAATTTCCTTTAACATCTATTATTTACTACTATCATCTTCTATCAGCAAAAAAATTGCAGCCGCTTGAGAACATTGTTTTGTTCTTCACAAAATATTATTATATAATAGATTGTATAATATATCAATTATTTTTACTGTTAAATCTATCATCAAGCCTGCTCAAGGATGCTTGCCCCTCGAGCAAGCATATTTTTACTTTTAACCTTGTTTTTGCTTATGCTTTGGATTTTCGCAAATAACACGAATGCGACCTTTTCTTTTTATAATCTTACACTTTTCACAGATTGGTTTTACAGAAGGTCTTACTTTCATTTGCTTTTCTCCTTTCCTCTCTCAATTTATTTAGCTCTCCAAGTAATTCGGCCTTTTGTCAGATCATAGGGAGAGAGTTCTATTGTTACTTTGTCTCCCGGCAAAATGCGAATAAAATTCATTCGAAGTTTCCCAGAAATATGCGCTAAAATCTTGTGTCCGTTTTCTAGTTCCACCTGGAACATTGCATTAGGTAATTTTTCTAGCACGGTCCCTTCTACTTCTATAACATCACCCTTCGCCAAGGTATCATGCCTCCTCATTTAATTACATTTATTGAAAAAGGTTTGTAAAGATTTAATGCTTTCCTTATATCAGAATCCTTTAAATCTTTTCCTTCTTCTAAACCACTTTTGATAAATCCTACTATTTCTTTAGTCTTTTGTAGATGTATATTCTTTTTCTTTTTGGGTTTATGGAGTTTTCTTAAATCCCCATCGACTAGATAAAGGTATTCACCTTCTACCTTGACTACGATAAATGGTTTTCCCTTATCCCGACCTGATTTAGAAAACACAATTTGACCGATGGTGTATTCATTCATCTTTTGCTCACCTGACCTCTAATTACAAAGTCGTAAGAATTTCAGGTTCCCCATCAGTTATGACGATTGTATGCTCATAATGAGCTGCAAGTGAACCATCTCTTGTAACGACGCTGTTATCGTTTAGTATTCTTACCTCATATGTTCCCATATTCACCATGGGCTCAATAGCAAGAACCATACCTTTTTGTAACTTTGGCCCTCGTCCAGGCACTTTAAAGTTCGGGATTTGGGGCTCTTCATGGAGGTCTTTTCCTACCCCATGCCCCACTAAATCCCTAACAACTGAGAAACCATTGGACTCTACATACTTTTGTATAGCAACAGAAATTTCATACAAATGATTTCCTGCTTTTGCATAGCCTATTCCTTCATAAAAACTTTCCTTAGTAACTTGGATTAGTTTTTTTGTTGCCTCAGGAACTTCGCCAATTGCATGGGTTTTTGCTCCATCAGAATGAAATCCATCTAAATACACACCGATATCAATTCCGATTATGTCTCCATCTTTTAATTTTATATTCCTACTAGGAATACCATGGACAACTTCTTCATTGACTGATGTACATATAGATGCAGGAAAACCACCGTATCCTTTAAATGAAGGAGTTGCACCTTGACTACTAATATAATTTTCAGCAATTTCATCTAATTCCATCGTAGTAATTCCCGGTCTAAGGGCATTGGCTAAGAGTTCATGAGTTTTTGCTAAAATCAAACCTGCTTTACGAATTTTCATAATTTCATTGTCAGATTTTATTATAATACCCACTATTTATTCACTTCCAATGCATCCTTTATTCTACTGCTTATATCTTCAATCTTGCCAACACCGTCTACAGTTAAAAGTATTTCCCTATTTTGATAATAATCAATCAAGGGCCTTGTTTGTTCATGATAAATTTCCAATCTTTTTTTAACTGTTTCTTCCTTATCATCTTCTCTTTGTATTAACACCGAGCTACATTCGTCGCAAACATCTTCCTTAAGGGATTTTTTATATTCTATATGATAGGAAGCGCCACATTTCGGGCAAACCCTTCTACCAGCCATACGATTAATTATCTTCTCGTTAGGAACATGAATGTTTACAGCCTTATCTAACCCGATTCCCATAGCCTCTAATGCTTCATCAAGGGCCTTGGCTTGAGGAATTGTTCTTGGAAAGCCATCTAATATAAAGCCTCCTTTACAATCCTGTTCTTCTAATCGGTTTTTGACAAGCTTAACAACTAGTTCATCAGGTACTAATAGTCCCTTATCCATATATTCCTTGGCTTTTTTCCCTAAGTCAGTCTCATTTTTAATATTTGTCCTTAATATATCCCCCGTTGAAATTTGAGGAATACGGTATTCTTTGGAAAGAAGAAGTGCATGGGTTCCTTTACCTGCACCCGGAGCTCCTAACATTATTAATCTCATAACGATTTCCTCCTATAAGCTATCAACCTAAAAATCCTTTATAGTGTCTCATAAGCATTTGTGCTTCCATTTGTTTTACAGTTTCTAGCGCAACACCAACTACGATAAGTAGGGATGTTCCACCAAAACCAATATTCATTTTAAATATCGCTTGTAACCCTAAAGGCATTAGTGAAATAATAGCTAGGAAAAGAGCTCCTACTAATGTAATGTTATTAACAACCTTAGTTAAATAATCGGCAGTTGGTTTCCCCGGTCTAATACCCGGAACAAATCCACCACTTTTCTTCATATTGTTTGCTACATCAACCGGATTAAAAGTAATCGTTGAGTAGAAAAATGTAAAGAATAAAATAAGCAGTGCATATAAGATTGCTCCAAATGGATGGGTCCATTTAATTACTCGTAATATTGTACCCCAGGCTCCTGTTGGATTCGCATTGAAGAATCCTGTTACTGTTTCGGGAAATTGTAGCAGTGACATAGCAAAGATAATCGGAATAACCCCTGCTAAGTTAACCTTAATTGGAATATGGGTGGATTGACCTCCATATACGTTTCTACCTGCTGTTCTTTTTGCATATTGTACTGCAATTCTTCTTTCTCCTCCCTGTACCAAGACAACGAAGGCAACAATAATAGCAAAAATCACAACCAAAATCGCCGTTGCAACATAGTCCTTATAACTAAGCAAGGCATTTATTCCAACTGGTAATCTTGAAACTATATTCACAAAAATAATTAAGGATATACCGTTTCCAATCCCCTTTTCGGTTATCTGTTCTCCAATCCACATTAGGAAAGCAGTACCAGCTACGAAAGTTAGAATTGCAACAGTCCAAGTCCAAAGATTTGGGTTAATCAAAATACCTTGTCTGCGAAGAGCAAATGTAAAGCCCCATGCTTGGATTGCAGCTAATATTATAGTTAAATATCTAGTCCATTTTGCAATCTTCTTTCTTCCATCTTCCCCTTCTTTTGAAATTTCCTCTATTTTAGGAATAGCAATCTGAAGAAGCTGAAATATAATAGATGAATTAATATATGGTACAATACCCATTGCAAATAAGGTCATATCTCGGAATGCTCCACCGGAAATCATATCCATGAGACCTAATGCCCCGCCCCCTTGTTGTTCTAATACCTTTCTGATTGCATCAGCATTAACAAAGGGAACTGTAATATGAGCTCCTAAACGGATTACAAAAAGCATCATTAAAGTATATATTAATTTTTTTCTTAAATCAGGTATCCTCCAGGCATTTATAAGGGTTTTACGCACCTAAATCACCTCTGCTTTTCCGCCAGCAGCTTCTATCTTCTCTACTGCTGATTTGCTGTACTGATTTACCATTACAGTCAACTTTTTATTTAGGTCTCCGTTTCCAAGAATTTTTACACCATCTCTAGGATTTTTGATAATACCTGCTTCTTTCAGGGTATCTACAGTAACCACTGTATTATCTTCGAATATATTTAAACGCTCAACGCCAATAGCAACAATTTCTAAACTGTTTCTATTTGTAAACCCTCTTTTAGGCACACGTCTATAAAGTGGCATTTGTCCACCTTCAAAGCCAGGTCTTACACCGCCACCAGAACGGGCTTTTTGACCTTTATGCCCTTTTCCTGCAGTTTTTCCTGCTCCTGAACCGTGTCCTCTTCCTTTTCTAAATGCGCTTTTTTTAGAACCTTCGGTTGGTCTTAATTCATTTAAGTTCATCTTGGCACCTCCTTTAAACCTCTATATTTCTTCAACCTTTACCAAATGAGCAACTTTATTAATCATTCCTCGGATGGCAGCGTTGTCTTGTTGTTCAACAGTTTTATGCATTTTAGTTAATCCTAAAGCTTTTACTGTCTCTTTTTGTTTTGGTTTTGCACCAATTGTAGATTTTACTAATGTTATCTTTAACTTGTTAGACACTGCAACCCCTCCTTATCCTAATAGCTCTTCTAATGATTTGCCACGTAATTTCGCAACTTCTTCTGGATTCTTGATATTTTTTAGTGCTTCCATAGTTGCATTTACAACGTTTCTCTTATTATTAGAACCTAAGGATTTTGTTCTAATGTTACGAATTCCTGCTAATTCGAGTACTGCACGGGCAGGTCCACCTGCGATTACTCCAGTACCTTCTGCTGCAGGTTTTAATAATACCCTAGCACTTCCAAATTCTCCAACGAATTCATGGGTAATACTATCATTTTCGTCTCTTGGAACAAAAATTAAGTTTTTCTTTGCATCATCAATAGCCTTTTTAATAGCGTCAGGTATTTCTGTTGCCTTACCTAACCCTGCACCAACATAACCATTTTCATCACCAACAACAACTAAAGCAGAGAACCTAAAATTACGTCCACCTTTAACTACCTTGGTAACTCTTTTAATTGTAACAACTCTTTCTTTTAATTCTTGGCCGTTTATGTCCATTTTAGTTCTAGGCATCTTATTCCCTCCTTTACTAGAATTGTAAGCCAGCTTCCCTAGCCGCATCTGCTAATGCTTTAACTTTACCGTGATATATATATCCTCCGCGGTCAAATACTACTTCATTTAATCCTTTATCTAAAGCTCTTCTTGCAACCAACTCGCCTACCACCTTAGCAGCTTCTAAATTACTTGTCTTTTCAACCTTCGCTACGATATCCTTTTCTACTGTTGAAGCAGAAACCAAGGTATTGCCTTGTTCATCATCGATAAGTTGAGCATATATGTGTTTATCACTTCTAAATACTGCCAATCGTGGTCTTTGGGCTGTACCATAAAACTTGTTTCTTATTTTTAAATGCTTCTTTGCACGAACTTTTGAGCGTGATTCTTTTTTGATCATATGGATTTCACCCCTTTTCTATTACTTACCGGTTTTACCCTCTTTACGTCTAATTACTTCATCAGCATATTTAATTCCTTTTCCTTTGTAAGGTTCCGGTGGACGTTTGAAACGAATTTCAGCCGCGTATTGACCTACTTTTTCCTTATCAATTCCACTTACGGTTATTTTATTTCCTTCTAAGGTGCTTTCCACACCAGCAGGATCTTCTAATTCGACAGGATGAGAAAATCCTAAGGTTAATACAAGTTTTTTACCTTGTTTTTGTGCTCTATATCCAACACCATTTACTTCCAATACTTTAGAGAAACCATTTGTTACTCCCTCTACCATATTGGCAACCAGTGTTCTTGTTAAACCATGAAGTGATCTGTTTCTTTTAAGATCATTTGGTCTTGTAACAACTATTTCATTATTTTCAACCACTATAGAAATTTCTTCTGGTAATTTTCTTTCTAAAGAACCCTTTGGTCCCTTTACAGTTATAAAGTTTCCATCCCCTATTTTTACTTCTACACCGGATGGGATTTCTATTGGCAATTTACCAATACGTGACATGGTTGCACCTCCTTAAGCTCATTACTACTTTATATTTAACAACCAACTAATTTTACTTTTACCAAATAAACGCAACTACTTCTCCACCAACACCTAATTTTCTAGCATCTTTATCAGCTAATACTCCGCTGCTTGTGGATATAATAGCAGTACCAAGTCCACCTAATACTTTGGGTATTTCATCTTTATTTGCAAATACCCTAAGTCCGGGCTTAGAAATTCTCTTTAAACCGGAAATAACTTTTTCATTTTTGTCTTTTCCGTATTTTAGTGTAATGCGAATTGTTGATTTTGTACCACCTTCAACAACTTCGTACCCTTTTATATAACCTTCATTTAATAATATGTCAGAAATTGCTTTTTTCATTTTTGAAACAGGTATATCTACTGTATCATGTTTCGCAACATTAGCATTTCTGATTCTTGTTAGCATATCTGCAATTGGATCGCTCATTGTCATTGAATGTACCTCCTTCCCCTTTTACCAGCTAGCTTTTTTAACACCTGGAATTTGACCTTTATAGGCTAATTCTCTAAAGCA
Organism: Candidatus Epulonipiscium sp.; assembly: GCA_012519205.1. Taxonomy (NCBI): domain Bacteria; kingdom Bacillati; phylum Bacillota; class Clostridia; order Lachnospirales; family Lachnospiraceae; genus Candidatus Epulonipiscium; species Candidatus Epulonipiscium sp. The sequence continues at coordinate 14,088 of JAAYQR010000015.1, forward strand.
AATACGGCATACGCCAAATTTTCTTATATATGCATGAGGCCTTCCGCAAATCCTACAACGATTATAAGCTCTTGTAGAAAACTTTGGCTTACGTTGTTGCTTAGCTATCATTGATTTCTTTGCCATTTGTTATCCTCCTTCTATTTTCTGAATGGCATTCCAAACAGTCTTAACAGTTCACGAGCTTCTTCGTCTGTTTTTGCCGTGGTAACAAAAATGATATCCATACCTCTTACTTTGTCAACTTTATCAAATTCGATTTCCGGGAAAATTAATTGTTCTTTAATGCCTAGGGAATAATTTCCCCTTCCATCGAATGCATTAGGATTAACTCCCCTGAAGTCACGAACTCTAGGCAATGCTAAACTGATTAGACGATCTGTAAAATCATACATCCTATTTCCGCGAAGTGTTACTTTACATCCGATAGACATTCCTTCACGAAGTTTGAAAGCTGCTACTGATTTTTTAGCCTTTGTTATAATTGGTTTTTGTCCGGAAATAATTGATAAGTCATTTACAGCCGCATCCAATATTTTAGAATTTTCTTTTGCTTCTCCTACACCCATATTGATAACAATCTTTTCAATTTTGGGTACTTGTAATCTATTTTTATATCCGAATTTTTTCATCATTGCATCTACAATTTCGTTATTGTATACTTCTTTCATTCTACTCAAAGCTTACCCTCCTTCCAGCACTTAATCAATTACTTCTCCTGTAGATTTTGCTACTCTATAGCGAACAGCTTTTTGATGTCCATTTCTTTCTTCCATAACTACTTTTGTACCTATTCTTGTTGGTTTTCCATTATATAGATACATTACATTAGAAATATGAATAGAACCTTCTTGATGGATAATTCCGCCCTGTCCCATCGGATTTGGTTTTTGATGCTTTGAAATCATGTTAACCCCTTCAACGATAACACGGCCGTTTTTATGATCAATTTTAAGGACTTTTCCTTCTTTTCCTTTATCTTTACCTGCAATTACTCGAACTTTGTCATCCTTTTTTAGTCTAATGTTCACTTAAAACACCTCCTTATAATACTTCTGGTGCTAAGGATAAGATTTTCATATACTTCTTTTCTCTTAGTTCTCTTGCAACCGGTCCAAAAATACGGGTTCCCCTTGGATTTTTATCTTCTTTAATGATAACAGCTGCATTTTCGTCAAATTTTATATACGAACCATCCTGTCTTCTAACACCCTTCACAGTCCTAACTATAACTGCTTTGATTATATCGCCTTTTTTAACAACACCGCCGGGTGTTGCATCTTTAACCGAAGCAACAATTACATCTCCAACGTTCGCATACCTAGCTCCGGAACCACCCAAAACTCGAATACACAATAGTTCCTTTGCACCGGTGTTATCTGCAACTTTCAATCTGCTTTCTTGTTGAATCATAGTTTACCCTCCTTTCGAGCAAGAAATTATTTAGCTTTTTCAACGACTGAAACTAATCTCCATCTCTTATCCTTAGAGAGTGGTCTTGTTTCCATTACTTTAACACGATCGCCGATTTTACATTCGTTATTCTCATCATGAGCCTTTAATTTATAGGTTCTTTTCATTATTTTACCGTATAGTGGATGTTTTACGTTATTTTCAACAGCTACCACGATAGTTTTATCCATCTTGTCGCTTACAACTTTACCAATCATGGTTTTGCGAAGATTTCTTTCTTGCACAGTGAATTCCTCCTTTCGCAACTAATATTACGCATTATTCCTTTGGGTAATGACGGTTTGAATCCTTGCAATATTTTTTCTTACTTCTTTAATTCTTGCTGTATTGTTTAATTGATTTGTAGCATTTTGGAATCTTAGATTAAAGAGTTCTTTCTTTGCAGAAGTTAACTCTAATCTTAGTTCATCAAAAGTTTTATTTTTTAATTCTTCTATATATACATTAGTTTTCACTGCTATCACCGTCCATTTCTTGTTCTGCACGTGATACGATTTTACATTTTATTGGCAGTTTGTGCATTGCAAGACGTAAAGCTTCTCTTGCTGTTTCTTCTGGTACCCCAGCGAGCTCGAACATCACTCTTCCGGGTTTTACTACTGCCACCCAATATTCTGGGGATCCTTTTCCCTTACCCATTCGAGTTTCGGCAGGTTTTTGTGTGATAGGCTTATCTGGGAATATCTTTATCCAAACTTTACCTCCACGTTTTATATATCTTGTCATAGCAATACGGGCTGCTTCTATTTGGTTAGAAGTAATCCAACTTGGCTCTTCTGCCACAAGTCCATATTCTCCGTAAGTGATTTTATTACCACGGGTAGCTTGCCCTGTCATACGTCCTCTAAATTGCTTACGACGTTTTACCCTTTTAGGCATTAACATTACTGATCGCTCCCTTCCTTTTTAGCTCTTTGAGGAAGAATTTCACCATTGTAAATCCATACTTTTACACCAATCTTGCCATATGTGGTGTCTGCCTCTGCAAAACCGTAGTCAATATCTGCCCTTAAGGTTTGAAGAGGAATTGTTCCCTCATGATAGTGTTCTGTACGAGCAATTTCAGCTCCACCTAAACGACCGGAGCATGATACCTTTATTCCTTGTGCTCCACCCTTCATTGCTCTCCCCATTACCTGTTTCATTGCTCTTCTAAAGGAAATACGATTTTCTAATTGTAAAGCAACGTTTTCGGCAACTAATTGTGCATCTATTTCTGGTTTTTTAACTTCTACAATGTTAACCATTACTTTGTTATCAGTCATTTTTTGTATTTCTTTACGAAGTGCTTCTATGGAAGATCCACCTTTACCAATCACGATACCTGGTTTGGAGGTATGAATGTGCACTTTAACTCTTTCGGCTGCTCTTTCTATTTCAATGTTTGAAATTCCTGCTTCATAAAGTCTGCTTTTAATAAATTCTCTTAATTTGTTATCTTCGATTAATAAATCAGCATAATTTTTCTTGGACGCATACCATTTTCCACTCCAGTCCTTTATAATGCCGACTCTTAAACCGTGAGGATTAACCTTCTGTCCCATTTTCTACCTCCTTATCTTTCATTTAGTATAATTGAAATATGGCTAGTTTGCTTATCAATTCGATATGCCCTTCCTTGCGCTCTTGGGCGAATTCTCTTCATTTTTGGTCCCCTATTTGCATAGGCTTCCTGTATAAATAATTTAGAAACATCCATTCCCTGATTGTTTTCTGCATTTGCCACTGCTGATTTTAAAAGCTTTTCTATAATTCTAGCCGCATTTCTCGGTGTGTATGCAAGAATAGCTAAAGCTTCCCCAGCTTGTTTTCCTTTTATTGTATCAAGGACAATTTTTGCTTTAGTTGCAGGAACCTTTGCATATTTTACATGCGCCTTTGGTCTTATATCTTTATTTTCATTTCTTTCTCTCTTGATTTGACTTCTATGTCCTTTAGCCATGAAGCGACCCTCCTTCCATCAAACTTAACGTACTTTTGATCTCTTTTCTGCGTCTTTTCCATGACCTCTATAGGTTCTTGTTAACGCAAATTCTCCTAATTTATGACCTACCATGTCTTCTGTAATATATACAGGTACATGTTTTTTTCCATCATGAACAGCTATTGTATGTCCAACCATTTGTGGAAAAATTGTGGAACGGCGTGACCAAGACTTTATAACCTTTTTGTCTCCGCTTTTATTCATTGCATCAATTGCTTTTAATAGATGCCCATCTGCAAAAGGTCCTTTTTTAAGGGATCGACCCATATTAATCCTCCTTTCGATTTTAGCTCTCCTGAGCCAAAAATTGAACTGATATAATTATTTTTGTCCTCTTCTACGAATGATATATTTATTAGACTCTTTATTTTTCTTCCTTGTCTTAAGACCAAGAGCTGGTTTACCCCAAGGCGTAGATGGTGCTGGACGTCCAATTGGTGCTTTACCTTCCCCACCACCATGTGGATGGTCATTAGGGTTCATAACAGATCCACGAACTGTAGGACGAAATCCCATATGACGTTTTCTTCCTGCTTTACCCACGTTAATAAGCTCATGTTCGATATTGCCTACTTGCCCTATAGTAGCTCTGCATCCTATTGGGAGTAATCTTGTTTCTCCAGAAGGTAATTTAACTGTTGCATACTTTCCTTCTTTAGCCATAAGTTGTGCTTCCACCCCAGCAGAACGAACTAATTGTGCTCCTTTTCCGGGCTTCATCTCAATATTATGGATGGTAGTACCAACAGGAATATATCGCATTGGGAGTGTGTTACCTACTTTAATTTCTGCAGTTTCACCACTCATTAGTTTATCCCCTACTTTTAATCCGTTTGGTGCTAAGATATATCTTTTTTCACCATCAACATATTGAAGTAGCGCGATATTTGCTGTTCTATTTGGATCATACTCGATGGAAGCTACCTTTGCCGGCACCCCATCTTTATTTCTTTTGAAATCGATGATTCTATATTTAGTCTTAACTCTTCCTCCACGATGGCGAACTGTAATTTTCCCCTGGTTGTTTCTACCTGAATTTTTCTTTAAAGATACCACTAAAGATTTCTCAGGAATAGTCTTTGTGATTTCTTCAAAGGAAAGAGAAGTCATTTGTCTTCTTGAGGGGGTATATGGTTTGTATTTTTTAATGCCCATCGTTTTCACTCCTTTCAAATTTCTTTACACGCAACCTAGTGGTTCATATTTGTTTATTTAACTACATTCCTTCAAAAAAGTCAATGTCTTTGCTATCTCCAGCTAATTGAACAATTGCTTTTTTTGTCTTTGGGGTTTTACCAAAGGTCATTCCCCTTCTTTTTGTTTTACCTTCTTGATTTAAGGTATTTACCTTTTCAACTTTAACACCTTCAAACATTTTTTCCACAGCATCCCTTATTTGATTCTTGGTTGCTGTCGGATGTACAAGGAAAGTGTATTTTTTGTCTGCCATTTGATTCATACTTTTTTCGGTAATAACCGGTTTTAAAATGACATCATAATATTTCAAATCTGCCATTATGCATACACCTCCTGAATTGTTTCAAGTAAATCCTTAGCTATAACGAAGGAATCATACTTTAAAATATCATATACATTAATTGTGTTAATTGCGGTAGTTTTTACATTTGGAATATTCCTTGCTGATAAAACTATGTTTTTATCATCATCGCCTGTTACAATCAATGCCTTGTTTAGCTTAAGATTTTCTAATACTTTTTTCATTTCTTTAGTCTTGATTTCGTTTAGTTTTAATTCATCTAAAACAATAAGCTTATTTCCTTGCACTTTACTAGATAAAGCAGATTTTATAGCTAATCTCTTAACCTTCTTATTTAATTTGAAGGAATAATCCCTTGGTTTTGGAGCAAATACTACTCCTCCGCCTGTCCATTGTGGTGAACGAATTGAACCTTGTCTTGCTCTTCCTGTTCCTTTTTGTCTCCAAGGTTTTCTACCGCCTCCACGTACTTCTGCGCGGGTTTTAGCACTTTGGGTTCCTTGTCTTTGATTTGCTAGATACTGCACTACTGCTGTATGAAGTACAGATTCATTAACTTCTGCGCCGAATACTACATCGTTTAATTCGATTTCCCCAACTTGTTGTCCGCTCATATTATACACATCAACTTTAGCCATATTACTTCCTCCTTTCTCTAAATGTCAACTATGCGTTTTTAACACTATCTTTTACAAATACAACTGAATTTTTTGGTCCCGGTACTGCTCCTTTAATAAGAAGCAAGTTCTTTTCTGCATCAACACGAACAATTTCTAGGTTTTGAACTGTTACTTTTTCTGCACCCATCTGCCCTGGTAGCTTTTTACCCTTGAATACTTTACCTGGGGAAGCACTACCACTCATAGCCCCTACTCCTCTGTGATACTTGGAACCGTGAGCCATAGGTCCTCTTGATTGTCCATGTCTTTTAATAGCGCCTTGGAATCCTTTACCTTTGGAAATACCAGTTACATCAATTTTGTCTCCTGCAGAAAAAACATCTGCTTTAATTTCTGCTCCAACTTCATATGCGCTGATATCTTCTAAACGGAATTCCTTTAATTTTCTTTTTAAATCAACACCTGCTTTTTTGAAATGGCCTTTCATCGGTTCGTTGACATGCTTTTCCTTAGCATCTACATATCCGATTTGAATTGCATTATAACCATCATTTTCTATAGTTTTCTTTTGAACTACAACGCAAGGTCCTGCTTCTAAAACTGTAACTGGAATTTGCTTGCCGTTTTCGTCAAAAATTTGAGTCATTCCTATTTTTTTACCCAAAATAGCCTTTTTCATTATTACACCTCCTATTAATCTACAGCGGATTGCATTCATCTACAATCATCCTAGATAGATTCGTTGTCATCGTATTTCGATGGTGAATCTACTTAAATACTACTTAACATCAACTTTGATATCTACGCCTGCTGGTAAATCAAGGCGCATTAGAGCATCTACAGTTTTAGGTGTTGGAACCACGATATCGATTAGTCTCTTATGGGTTCTCATTTCGAACTGCTCTCTAGAATCTTTGTATTTGTGAACCGCCCTTAAGATTGTCACAACTTCTTTTTTGGTTGGCAATGGAATTGGCCCACTTACTTTTGCTCCGGTTTTTTTAGCAGTTTGAATAATTTTTTCAGCTGATTGATCGATTAATTTGTGATCATAAGCTTTTAAGTTAATCCTAATCTTTTGGCTTGCCATAAAAAAAGTCCCCTCCTTTTCGCACTTTTAGTTTAGTACGACAAGTGGTGACTGCACACTCCTCCGGGTGTATCCTAAGTACACAATTTGCATCATTAATGCAATCCGTCGATATAGTACAGTGACCTTGTCGTCCCGTTTCATGAACTGGACATTCATTCAGTGAAAATTCTCCCACTATGTGGCAACCTTTCACATCATCACTCTCAATGTCACAACAGTACCAAGTATACAATAAAATGTACATGATTGCAAGGTTTTTTTAAATTTATTCATTATATTCTTTCGGAAATTCCATCCAATTAAATAGATATACATTTAGAATGACAAAACATAAAAAACCACATCCCGTAGGATGTGATTTTTTATGTTTATTATCCAATAATTTCTGCAACAGAACCAGCACCAACTGTTCTACCACCTTCACGGATAGCAAAACGAAGTCCTTTTTCCATAGCAATAGGTGCGATAAGTTCAATTTCCATTTCGATATTATCTCCAGGCATGCACATTTCAACACCTTCTGGTAATTGAATAACTCCTGTAACGTCTGTTGTTCTAAAATAGAATTGTGGTCTATAGTTTCCAAAGAAAGGAGTATGACGGCCACCTTCTTCTTTTTTAAGAACGTATACTTGAGCTTTAAATTTTGTATGTGGTGTAATAGTTCCTGGTTTAGCTAAAACTTGTCCTCTTTCGATTTCATCTCTTTGAATTCCACGAAGAAGCGCTCCTATGTTATCACCAGCTTGAGCTTGGTCAAGAAGCTTACGGAACATTTCTACTCCTGTTACAACTACTTTTCTAGCTTCTTCTGTTAGACCTACAAGTTCAACTTCGTCTTGTACTTTAAGTACTCCACGTTCTACTCTACCAGTAGCAACTGTTCCACGACCTGTAATAGAGAATACGTCCTCTACAGGCATAAGGAATGGTTTGTCAACGTCACGTTCAGGAGCTGGGATATAAGAATCAACTTGTTCAAATAATTCAACGATTTTATCTCCCCATTCACTAGATGGATCTTCTAGTGCTTTAAGAGCTGACCCTCTAACTACAGGAATATCATCTCCTGGGAATTCATATTCATTTAGTAATTCACGAATTTCCATTTCAACTAGGTCAAGTAATTCTTCGTCATCAACCATATCGCATTTATTCATGAATACTACAATGTAAGGAACTCCTACCTGACGAGAAAGAAGAATATGTTCTCTTGTTTGAGCCATAGGGCCATCAGTTGCAGCAACAACGATGATAGCACCATCCATTTGAGCTGCTCCAGTAATCATATTTTTAACATAGTCAGCGTGTCCTGGGCAGTCAACGTGTGCATAGTGACGGTTTGGTGTTTCGTATTCTACGTGAGAAGTAGAAATGGTAATTCCACGTTCTCTTTCTTCAGGAGCCTTGTCTATACTATCATAGGACATAGATTCTCCTAATTGGTATCTGTCATTAAGAGTTCTTGTGATTGCTGCTGTTAATGTGGTTTTACCATGGTCAACGTGTCCGATTGTTCCAATGTTAACATGGGGCTTTGTTCTTTCAAATTTAGCTTTTGACATTTTAAAATTTCCTCCTTTTATTTGCCTTTGCATTCATTTTTTATTATATTTCAAGTCTCGTTAGATTTCAAGACTTATTCAGAAGCTTTTGTTTTACCTGCAACTACTTTTTCTTGAATACTTTTTGGTACTGCTTCATAGTGGTGGAACTCCATAGAATATGTTCCACGACCTTGGGTTTTAGAACGAAGGTCTGTTGCGTATCCAAACATTTCAGCCAATGGTACATAGGCATTAATAACCTGTACCCCATTTCTTGGCTCCATACCTTCTATACGTCCTCGGCGAGAGTTAATATCTCCTATAACATCCCCCATATAATCTTCCGGAACAGTAACAGCTACTTTTTCAATAGGTTCAAGAAGAACAGGGTTACCTTTTCTCATAGCTTCTTTAAATGCCATGGAACCAGCAATCTTAAATGCCATTTCAGAGGAGTCCACCTCATGGTAAGAGCCATCATATAAGATAGCCTTCACACCAAGTACAGGATATCCGCCAAGAATACCACTTTGCATTGCTTCACGAATACCATTGTCAACTGGTTGGATATATTCCTTAGGAATAGCTCCTCCAACAACCTTGTTTTCAAATTCGTATACCTTATCAGCATTGGCATCCATAGGTTCGAATTTAACTTTACAGTGTCCATATTGTCCTCGTCCACCAGATTGTCTTACGAACTTACCTTCAGTATCGACTGCATTTTGAATGGTTTCTTTATATGCAACCTGTGGTTCACCAACGTTAGCCTCTACCTTAAACTCACGAAGCAAACGATCTACAATGATTTCGAGGTGTAATTCACCCATACCCGAGATAATTGTTTGACCGGTTTCAGCATCTGCGTAGGTTCTAAAGGTTGGATCTTCTTCTGCAAGTTTAGTAAGGGCAATACCCATTTTTTCTTGGCCTGCTTTTGTTTTTGGTTCAACGGCAACAGAAATAACTGGTTCTGGAAATACCATGGATTCTAGGATTACAGGATGTTGTTCATCACAAAGGGTATCTCCTGTAGTTGTTATCTTAAGTCCAACGGCTGCCGCTATATCTCCTGAATAAACTTTATCTAGTTCTGCACGATGATTAGCGTGCATCTGTAAAATACGTCCTATTCTTTCTTTTTTGCCTTTTGTAGAATTAAGTACGTAAGAACCGGAATTCATTGTACCAGAATATACTCTAAAGAAAGCAAGCTTTCCAACATAAGGGTCACTCATGATTTTAAATGCTAGCGCTGAGAAAGGTTCTTCATCAGAAGAATGTCTTTCTACTTCCTCTTCTTCATCTTTACCCGGAATAACTCCTTTTATAGGAGGTATATCGATTGGTGATGGAAGATAACTAATAACAGCATCTAATAATCTTTGAACTCCCTTGTTTCTGTATGCAGTACCACATAATACAGGAATGATTTGTACACTGATAACTGCCTTTCTAAGAGCAGTTTTTAGCTGTTCCTCAGAAAGTTCTTCTCCTTCAAGATATGCCATCATCAGTTCCTCATCGGTTTCTGCTATTGCCTCTACCATTGCCATCCTATATTCTTCCGCTAGTTCTTTCATATCTCCTGGGATTTCTTCTTCGGACATATCATTCCCCAAATTATCTTTATAAATGAAAGCCTTCATTTTCATTAAATCGATAATTCCTACGAAATTCTCTTCTTTACCTATTGGTAGTTGAATTGGCACAGCGTTAGCATTAAGTCTTTCTTTCATCATAGATACCGCATTAAAAAAGTCGGCTCCCATAATATCCATTTTGTTCACAAAAGCCATACGGGGTACCTGATATTTATCAGCTTGACGCCATACTGTTTCAGATTGAGGCTCAACTCCACCTTTTGCACAGAAAACTCCAACAGCACTGTCTAATACACGAAGAGAACGTTCCACTTCAACTGTAAAGTCAACGTGACCTGGTGTATCAATAAGGTTAATGCGGTGATTTTCCCATTGGCAAGTTGTTGCCGCTGAGGTAATTGTAATTCCTCTTTCTTGTTCTTGTTCCATCCAGTCCATAGTTGCAGAACCCTCATGGGTTTCTCCAATCTTATGTGTACGACCGGTATAATATAATATACGTTCTGATAGTGTCGTTTTCCCCGCATCTATGTGGGCCATGATACCAATATTCCTGGTCCTCTCAAGGGGAAATTCTCTTTCTGCCAAAGTTACTCCTCCTTTGGTAATATCAACTAATCTATTTACTCTACTTACTAGTTTCTACGGTTTTTTTTATTTTTATGCATATTCCATAGAATATATCCAAAGTTATTAGGAAAACATCAGAGTTTTATCCTTATTCCATTTTGTCATTCCGAGCATAGGGAAGAACCTAAAGTTTAAAATCCTTCACCTATGTTCAGATTGATAGAATAATCTTTAACGCTGTTCTAGGATATATCCTTATAAATAATGATGGTATATTTGGTACGTTATTACCATCTGTAATGTGCAAAAGCTTTGTTAGCTTCTGCCATTTTGTGGGTATCTTCTTTTTTCTTAACAGCTCCACCAGAATTGTTGATTGCATCTAAAATTTCTGCTGCAAGACGTTCTGTCATCGTTTTTTCTCCTCGTTGTCTAGCATAAGTTACTAGCCAACGTAGGCCCAATGTTTGTCTTCTATCAACTCTTACTTCCATTGGAACCTGATAAGTTGCTCCTCCTACACGGCGAGCTTTTACTTCTAGTACAGGCATAATGTTATTCATTGCTTCCTCAAAGGCATCTAACGCCTCTTTGCTTGATTTATCAGCAACTGTTTCAAATGCATTGTATACTATTTTTTGTGCAATACCCCTTTTCCCATCCAACATGATATTGTTAATTAGCTTTGTAACAAGCTTACTGTTGTATAAAGGATCGGGTAATACCTCTCTTTTTGCAATATGTCCTTTACGTGGCACGATTCTTCCCTCCTTAACAATCTTAAATTATATCATCGGTACTCACACGAAAGTGTGTTACGTGCTCCATCCGCTACATCTATATTATACCGCTTGACGCAGAGTTATATGTGTATCCGTCTGGGCACCCAATGTTTTAGCTTATTTTTTTGGTCTTTTAACACCATATTTAGAACGGGCTTGTTTTCTGTTTGCAACCCCAGCTGTATCTAAGGTACCACGAACAATATGGTATCTGGTACCTGGAAGGTCTTTTATTCTTCCTCCCCTTATAAGAACAACACTGTGCTCTTGAAGGTTGTGTCCTTCCCCTGGAATATATGCAGTTACTTCTATTCCATTAGTAAGACGAACCCTCGCAATCTTACGAAGAGCTGAGTTTGGTTTCTTAGGGGTTGCAGTTTTAACAGCCGTACAAACTCCTCTTTTCTGTGGTGCAGAAATATCTGTTGATTTTTTTCTTATGGAGTTAAATCCCTTTTGAAGAGCTGGTGCTGTTGATTTCTTTTCAATTGTTTTTCTTCCTTTACGGACTAATTGATTAAATGTGGGCATGCATTACACCTCCTTACTCACTTGATTATTACTGCTGTTGCAGTTTTGACTTCTACATTGCATGCTTCTCCCAGTTGCCTCATGGTCTCTACCATGACAATCGGTACCGCCTGCTCTTTCGCAAGCTCCAGAACTCTGCGTACTACACGCTCGTCTGCATCTTTAGCAATATAGACAACCTCCGCTTCGTTTCTTTCTATCACTTTAGTTGCCTGTTTTGCTCCTACAACTTTGTGTTGTGTTTTTAATCTGTGCACATAAATCCCCCTCTTAGGTTCATTTTTATGCGTGTGAAATCCTTAAAACACACACTGATGAATTTTATCACCTAGAGACAAAATTGTCAAGGCAATGTTAAATTTCTCAACTTTTTTGGGCACCCCTAGGTGCCCAAAAAGTTTTTATTCTGCTTCTACAACCCCAATTTTCCTATATCTTTGCATCCCTGTTCCTGCTGGGATAAGCTTACCTATTATTACATTCTCTTTAAGTCCAATAAGTGGATCCATCTTACCTTTTATAGCTGCTTCTGTAAGGACTCTAGTTGTTTCTTGGAAGGATGCAGCCGATAGGAAGGAATCCGTTGCTAAGGAAGCTTTGGTAATACCAAGGAGCACTTGCTTGCCATCAGCTTCATTAAGTCCTTCATTTACCATTTTCTTATTAGTTTCTTCGTATTCTAATCTGTCAACTAAACTTCCAGGGAGGAAATCCGTATCTCCATTTTCCTCTATCTTGACCTTTTTAAGCATTTGACGAACAATCACTTCTATATGCTTATCGTTAATATCAACCCCTTGAAGACGATACACCCTTTGAACCTCCTGAAGCATGTAGTCTTGTACTCCCCTTAATCCCTTAATCTTAAGAATATCATGGGGGTTAACACTACCTTCTGTTAATTCGTCTCCTGCTTCTACCGTGTCACCTTCATATACCTTTACCCTTGAACCATAGGGAATAAGATACGATTTTGATTCTCCATTTTCATCATCGGTAACAACCACTTCTCTTTTTTTCTTTGTATCATTAATCTTTATGGTTCCACCAAACTCTGCAATAATAGCAAGCCCTTTTGGCTTTCTTGCTTCAAATAGCTCTTCTACCCTAGGAAGACCTTGGGTAATATCATCTCCTGCTATTCCCCCTGTATGGAATGTACGCATGGTAAGCTGTGTACCGGGTTCTCCGATAGATTGTGCTGCTATGATTCCTACGGATTCTCCTACTCTAACTTTAAGTCCCGATGCCATATTAGCTCCGTAACATTTCGAACAAACACCTATTCTAGAGCGACAGGTTAATACTGTCCTTATATGGGCTTTTCTAATTCCTAATCTTTCAATGGTTTCTGCTTGATCTGGAGAAATCATTGTATCAGCCTTTACAATTATCTCTTTGGTTTCAGGATTAATGATATCTTCTACTGCCCATCTACCTCGTATCCTATCCTGCAAAGATTCAATAATTTCATTTCCATCTTTAAAAGCCTTAACCCACATACCCGGGATTTCTCCATCTTCTTTAGCACAATCTATTTCACGGATAATCAAATCTTGTGAAACGTCGACTAATCGCCTTGTAAGATATCCTGAGTCTGCTGTACGAAGGGCGGTATCCGCAAGACCTTTCCTTGCTCCATTAGCGGAGATAAAATACTCAAGTACCGTTAATCCTTCTCGGAAATTTGCCTTAATAGGCAATTCTATAGTCCTGCCGGATGCGCTAACCATAAGACCCCTCATACCAGCTAATTGTTTAATCTGGTTAGTAGAGCCTCGGGCTCCTGAATGAGCCATCATAAATATATTATTATGTTTTCCTAAATTATCAAGAAGAGCTTCTGTTATTTTATCATTAGCCTTATTCCATGCGGCAATAACTTTCAAGTATCTTTCCTCGTTGGTCATTAATCCTCTTCTAAATAATTTGGTAACATGATCTACAGTTTGTTCTGCTTCTTGGAGTAAATCCTTCTTTTGTTCCGGAATTTCCATATCGGATACGGATACCGTAATAGCCCCAATAGTAGAGAATTTAAAACCTAATTGCTTTACTTTATCTAAAACAATGGCAGTTCTTGTAGCTCCATGCTTATTAATACAACGATTAATGACTTTACCTAGGGATCTCTTATCCACTAGGAAATCCACCTCGAATTTGAACCTATTATTAGGGTCATTTCTATCAACAAATCCAATATCCTGTGGAATTGCCTCGTTAAACATAATACGCCCTACAGTTGTTTCAACAATATCTGATTGTCTTTGCCCATCTATTTCTAAAGTTCTTCGAACTTTTATCCTTGCATGAAGAGTAATGCTTTTGTTTTCGTAAGCTAATATTGCTTCCCTTTCATCTTTGAAAACACTACCTTCTCCCTTTTCACCTTCCTTATCAAGAGTTAAATAATAGGTCCCTAATACCATATCTTGGGAAGGAACTGCAACCGGTGCTCCATCAGAAGGTTTTAATAGGTTATTGGGAGAGAGTAGGAGAAATCTGCACTCTGCCTGAGCCTCTACAGAAAGTGGTACGTGAACCGCCATCTGGTCACCATCAAAGTCGGCATTGTAGGCTGTACATACTAATGGATGCAACTTAATTGCACGGCCCTCTACTAATACAGGCTCAAATGCTTGGATTCCAAGCCTATGGAGTGTGGGGGCACGGTTAAGCATTACAGGATGCTCCCTGATCACTTCTTCTAGCACATCCCATACTTCAGATTGAAGTCTTTCAACCATCCGTTTTGCAGATTTTATGTTATGGGCTAAACCATCTTCTACAAGTTTTTTCATTACAAAGGGTTTAAAAAGTTCTATTGCCATCTCTTTTGGAAGTCCACATTGATATATCTTTAAGCTAGGGCCTACAACAATAACCGAACGGCCTGAATAGTCAACTCGCTTACCTAGTAAGTTTTGACGGAAACGTCCTTGTTTACCCTTTAGCATATCAGATAGGGATTTTAAGGCTCTATTCCCCGGCCCAGTAACTGGACGACCCCTTCGACCATTATCAATCAAAGCGTCTACTGCCTCTTGGAGCATTCTTTTCTCATTACGAACAATGATATTTGGTGCACCAAGGTCTAATAATCTTTTTAGGCGGTTATTTCTATTGATAACCCTTCTGTATAAATCATTTAGGTCAGAAGTAGCAAATCGACCCCCATCTAGCTGAATCATGGGGCGAAGATCTGGTGGTAGTACCGGAATAACATCAAGAATCATCCACTCCGGTCTATTTTTAGAAACTCTAAAGGCTTCTATGACCTCTAATCTTTTTATGATACGAACTCTTTTTTGTCCTGTTGTTTCCTTGAGGGCTTTTTTTAGTTCTTTGGATTCTTTTTCAAGATTTATATTCATTAATAATTCTTTAACAGCTTCTGCACCCATCCCGGCACGGAAGGTGCTTCCATACTTTTCAATGGTATCTCTATACTCTTTTTCTGTCAGAAGTTGCTTATATTGCAGACTGGTATCTCCTGCATCCAACACAATATAAGATGCAAAATACAGTACCTTTTCCAAGGCCCTCGGGGACATATCTAAGATAAGACCCATGCGGCTTGGTATTCCTTTAAAATACCAAATGTGAGAAACAGGTGCTGCTAACTCTATATGACCCATTCTCTCCCGTCTAACCTTTGATTTTGTTACTTCAACCCCACAACGATCACAAACAACACCTTTATATCGGATGCGTTTATATTTTCCGCAATGACATTCCCAGTCCTTACTGGGCCCAAAAATCCTCTCACAAAACAATCCGTCTCTTTCAGGCTTTAAAGTACGATAGTTGATTGTTTCGGGTTTTTTAACCTCTCCCCTGGACCATTCTCTTATTTTATCCGGAGAAGCTAGAGATATTTTCATTGCATCAAATAAAACGGATTGTTCCATATTTACTATAGGCATGGGATTACTCTCCTTTCCTATTCCGTTTCGAAATCACCATCATCTTTTTTGAGAAGACTAAAGACATCATCATCATCCATGGACTCATCTTCTTCTGATGTCTCGAAGAAACTTTCCTCTAAATCATCATCGACATCCTCTTCTTCTCCTTCTTCAATATCACCTTTTGTATTACCATAACCTGCCCTATAATCTTGTCCGTCTTCTGTACCTTCTATATTCACATTAAGTTCATCAATATCATCTATTGATTCTTTTATTTCTACTTCTGTTTCATCTTCCATAAGCACCTTAACGTCTAAAGAAAGGGATTGTAATTCCTTAAGAAGAACCTTGAAAGATTCGGGTACTCCCGGCTCTGGAATGTTCTCACCCTTAACAATTGCCTCATAGGTTTTTACACGGCCTACAACGTCATCAGATTTAATGGTTAGAATTTCTTGTAGGGTATATGCTGCCCCATAGGCCTCTAGAGCCCATACTTCCATCTCTCCAAAACGTTGTCCTCCAAATTGTGCCTTACCTCCAAGAGGTTGTTGTGTAATAGTTGCATAGGGTCCAGTAGAACGAGCATGGATTTTATCATCAACCAAATGGGCTAATTTAAGATAGTGCATATATCCTACTGTAACCTTATTATCAAAGTATTCACCTGTTCTTCCATCCCTTAGGGCAATCTTACCATTCCGTGGAATAGGTACCCCCTTCCACTCGTTCCTATGGTCTTTGCCCTTTTCTAGATATTCAAATATCTCGGGATGAATTTTCTCTTTCCACTTTTCTACAAATTCTTCCCATTTTATATTAACATAATCATGGGCAAGATCTAAGGTATCCATGATATCTATTTCATTAGCTCCGTCAAAGACAGGGGTGGCAATTTTCCATCCTAGAGCCTTAGCTGCTAAACCTAAGTGAACCTCTAAAACCTGCCCGATATTCATACGTGACGGAACACCTAGAGGGTTAAGAACGATATCTAATGGGCGGCCATTGGGCAAAAATGGCATATCTTCCACTGGAAGAATTCTTGAGATTACCCCTTTGTTCCCATGACGACCTGCCATTTTATCTCCCACAGAAATCTTTCTTTTTTGCGCGATGTAACAACGGACTAATTGATTAACCCCTGGAGATAATTCATCTCCATTTTCCCTTGTAAATACCTTTACATCGACGATGATACCGGACTCTCCATGAGGAACACGAAGGGATGTATCTCTCACTTCCCTTGCCTTTTCTCCGAATATTGCCCTAAGTAGCCTTTCTTCTGCTGTTAGTTCTGTTTCACCCTTCGGTGTTACTTTACCAACTAATATATCCCCTGAACGTACTTCTGCACCTATCCTTATAATTCCTCGTTCATCTAAATCTTTTAGGGCTTCTTCCCCTACGTTTGGGATATCTCTTGTAATTTCTTCTGGACCTAACTTCGTATCCCTTGATTCTGCTTCATATTCCTCTATATGGATAGATGTATACACATCTTCCTGCACTAGCTTTTCACTAAGTAAAACAGCATCCTCATAGTTATAACCTTCCCAGGTCATAAAACCCACTAATACATTTTTACCTAATGCTATTTCTCCCTCTTCAGTGGAAGGTCCATCTGCTATTACTTGGCCTTCTTCCACCCTCTCTCCCTTATTAACGATTGCTTTTTGGTTAATACAGGTTCCTTGATTGCTCCTCAGGAATTTTAGGAGTTTATAGGTATGATATTCTTTTTCATCGGTTTTGATTACAATTTCTGTAGCCGAAACTCTTTCTACTATACCAGCCTTTTTAGCTATGACAACAACTCCCGAATCCCTTGCTGCTTTATATTCCATACCTGTCCCAATAACAGGGGATTCAGTTACCAAAAGAGGCACTGCCTGCCTCTGCATATTCGAACCCATAAGAGCACGATTAGCATCATCATTTTCTAGGAAAGGAATCATGGCGGTTGCTACAGAAACCAATTGTTTTGGAGATACATCCATTAAGTCAATATGATTTGCATCCACCTCGATTATTTCTTTCCTATGCCTACCGGTTACCTTTTTATTTATAAATGCTCCCTTTTCATCGAGAGGCTGGTTAGCCTGGGCCACTGTATAATTTTCTTCCTCATCGGCAGTTACATATATTACCTCATCTGTAACGATAGGCTTTCCTGTTGAGTAATCCACAACCCTATAAGGTGCCTCTATAAAGCCATATTCATTAATTCTCGCATAAGTCGCTAAAGAGTTAATAAGCCCAATGTTCGGACCTTCCGGTGTTTCGATAGGACACATTCTTCCATAGTGGGAATAATGTACGTCACGAAATTCGAACCCCGCTCTTTCCCTTGAAAGACCCCCAGGACCTAGAGCTGATAATCTTCTCTTATGGGTCAACTCAGCTAGTGGATTAGTCTGATCCATAAACTGTGATAATTGAGAACTTCCAAAGAACTCTTTTATAGCAGCAGAAACAGGCCTAATATTAATTAGCGCTTGTGGGGTTACTACTTCCATATCTTGGATGGTCATCCGTTCCCTTATTACTCTTTCCATTCTAGATAAACCAATTCGAAATTGGTTTTGGAACAATTCTCCTACGGCACGGATTCTTCTATTGCCAAGGTGATCAATATCGTCTTTATTGCCTATTCCGTATTCTAGGTGAATATTATAGTTAATGGATGCCATAATATCTTCAAGAGTAATATGTTTTGGAATTAATCTTTGGATATTTTCTTTTATTGCTTCTTTTAAATCTTCTTCTTCATCATATTGTTCTATTAGCTCTTTTAATACCGGATAGTATACATTTTCTCTTATGCCAAACTCCTCGGCTGCATTTACATTGATGTAATTTTCAATGTTTACTACTAAGTTACTGAGAATGGTTACAGCCTTATCATAACCCATTACTTTTACAGTTATGGACTTTACCCCTGTATCTTGTATGGCATCAGCCAATTCGGGTGTAATCCTTGCTCCTGCTTCCGCTATTATTTCTCCGGTATTTTCATCTATTACCGTATTTGCCAATTCAAGATTTCTAACTCTATTTCTAAAAGCTAATTTTTTATTAAACTTATATCGCCCAACTTTCGCTAAATCATAGCGTTTTGGGTCAAAGAACATATTATTTAGAAGGGACTTTGCACTTTCTACAGTAGGAGGCTCTCCTGGACGAATTCTTTTATAAATTTCTATTAAGCCCTCTTCATGAGATTTGGTGCTATCCTTTTCGATACTAGCTAATATCTTAGCATCCTCGCCAAACAGTTCTTTTATTTTTTCATCAGTGCCAATTCCTAAAGCACGAATCAATACCGTAACAGGTACTTTTCTTGTACGATCTACACGTACATAAAAAATATCATTGGAGTCGGTTTCGTATTCTAGCCAAGCTCCACGATTTGGGATTACTGTTGCAGAGAATAATTGTTTTCCTACCTTGTCGTAGTCAATATCATAATAAATCCCTGGGGAACGTACGAGTTGACTTACTATAACCCTTTCTGCACCATTAATGATAAAGGTTCCATTATCTGTCATAATGGGGAAATCCCCCATAAAAATCTCCTGTTCCTTGATTTCTTCGGTTTCTTTATTATGCAGACGAACCTTTACTTTTAGGGCTGTAGCATATGTAGCATCCCTTTCTTTGCACTTCTCAATGGTATATTTAGGCTCACTATCCAAAGAAAAGTCAACAAATTCTAATACCAGATTACCACTATAATCAGTGATAGGGGAGATATCTTGAAAAACTTCTTTCAAGCCTTCATTTAAGAACCACTTGTAAGAGTTTTTCTGCACTTCAATTAAATTTGGCATCTCCAGAACTTCATCCATTCTGGCATAGCTCATACGAACTCCTTTCCCGACTGGCACGGGATGAATTCTATTTTCTTCCATGTTGTACTCTCACCCCTTGAAATTTTTATACTCACAAATGCAAAATTTGCATTTTGTAATCATAATATGGTAGAATATAATAAAATCCTTAATGTATATTGTCATTTCTGTGTGAATATGTTATAATAGAGTAGATAAAAAGTCTGTATATATACACATTGACGCATTTTAAAATCTTAGCACACTTAATTAGACCTGTCAAGGTCTTTTTATATTGTAAAAAAAATCTCCTAATGGAGATTTTTTTATTTTAATGTTACTTTTGCACCAACTTCTTCTAGCTTTACTTTTAGTTCCTCTGCTTCTTCTTTTGGAAGAGCTTCCTTAACTACTTTTGGAGCACCTTCTACAAGATCTTTAGCTTCTTTTAATCCAAGTCCAGTTATTTCTCTTACAACTTTGATAACCTTGATTTTTTGTGCTCCGGCTTCAGTTAATTCTACATCGAAATCTGATTTTTCTTCTCCACCAGCGGCACCGCCTGCAGCGCCACCTGCAGCTACCATAACCCCAGCAGCAGCGGATACTCCAAATTCTTCTTCACATTTTTCTACTAATTCATTTAATTCTAAAACAGTAAGTTCTTTGATAGCATCGATAATATCTTGAATTGCTAATTTTGCCATTTAGGACACCTCCGAATATTTTTATATTTTATAATTTTTTTTAGTTATTCAGTAGCAGCTTCTGCCGTTTCTGACTGTTTCTCAGCAATTGCCTTAACTACACGAGCAAAGGATGCAATTGGAGAATTGAAACTTCCAAGTAATTTTGAAAGAAGTTCTTCTTTTGGTGGTATTTTAGCCACTTTTACGATTGCCGTTGCATCGTAGAATTTACCTTCAACAACTCCAGCCTTGAATTCCAAAGCCTTGTACTTTGAAGCAATCCCTTCTAGTATTCTTGGACCACTGGTTGGATCATTATAGCTGAATGCTATAGCACTTGGACCTTCTAGGTAATCTTTAAGTGGTTCAAAATCCGTATCTTTGATTGCAAAGTTCATCATTGTGTTTTTGTAAACTTTGTATTCTACTTCTGCATCACGAAGTTTCTTTCTAAGTTCTGTATCCTGCTCTACAGTAAGACCTCTATAGTCTACTAATACAGCAGATGCAGCACCATTTAATTTTTCTTTGATTTCGTTCACTATAACTTGTTTTTGTTCTACTTTAGCCATTTACTTCCACCTCCTTGGAGATAATAAAAACCTCTTTGCCCACAGACAAAGAGGTTATACTCATTAAAAATATAAATACCTCGGTAGGTAGATAATCGTTATGCCTAAGGCACCTACTGTCTGCGGTTACAAAGTATTAATTTATCCAACAAAAAACATTATATCTGTTATTAGTCGGCTTGTCAATATTTCTTTTAACGAAGTATTTATTGTCAGAAATTCAATTGAAATTATTCTCCTAGTTTTGAAGAACTAATTTTAATTCCCGGACCCATAGTGGAAGATATGGAAATACTCCTTAGATATTGTCCTTTTGCAGCCGCTGGTTTTGCTTTTATAACTGCATTCATAAGTGTTTGGAAGTTATCGAGTAATTTTTGTGTACCAAAAGATACCTTACCAATAGGTACATGAATAATATTGGTTTTATCTAAACGGTATTCGATTTTACCGGCTTTTATATCTTGAATTGCTTTTGCAACGTCAGGGGTAACTGTTCCTGCTTTAGGGTTCGGCATTAAACCCTTTGGCCCTAAAACCCGTCCAAGACGTCCAACAACAGCCATCATATCCGGTGTTGCTACTACAACATCAAAATCTAACCATCCATCATTTTGGATTTTAGGGATAAGTTCTTCTCCCCCAACAAAATCTGCCCCTGCATCTTCTGCTTCTTTTACCTTGTCACCCTTCGCAAATACAAGAACTCTCACTTTTTTACCAGTTCCATGGGGAAGAACAACTGCACCACGAACCTGTTGGTCTGCGTGTCTTGAGTCAACGCCCAATCTAATATGTGCTTCTACTGTTTCGTCAAATTTTGCTACACTTGTTTTTTGAATCAAATCCATAGCTTCTTGCGGATTGTAAAGAGTAGTACGATCTACTAATTTTGCAGCTTCTATATATTTTTTACCTCTTTTCATTTCATTACCTCCTTGTGGTATTATCGGGGACAAATACCCTCCCACTTTAAACCATACTCTTTAATTAGTCTTGTACAACTATTCCCATGCTTCTTGCTGTTCCAGAAACCATACTAATAGCAGCTTCTACAGTTGCAGCATTAAGATCGGACATTTTAAGTTCAGCAATCTTTCTAACTTCTTCTTTAGAAATTGTTGCAACTTTATCTTTGTTAGGCACTCCAGAACCAGAGTCAATTTTACATGCTTTTTTAAGTAATACTGCTGCCGGTGGAGTCTTTGTGATAAATGTAAAGCTTCTATCTTGATAAACAGTTATAACAACAGGAATAACAAGTCCTGCTTGTTGTGCTGTTCTTTCATTGAACTCTTTACAAAATCCCATAATATTTACACCATGTTGACCTAAAGCAGGTCCAACCGGTGGTGCCGGTGTTGCCTTTCCTGCAGGAATCTGCAATTTAATCATTCCAGTAACTTTCTTCGCCATTTAAGCGCACCTCCTAATAATGTGGTATTCGCGGGAACTTCCCTCCCACTGGTCATGCCTTTTACCTTTGTTACATTTTTTGAATCTGAGCAAAATCCAATTCAACTGGAGTTTCCCGTCCAAACATAGATAATTTCACGATTGCCGTTCTTTTACTAGCATGAATTTCTTTAATTAGACCCACTGAATTTTCAAATGGCCCTGTTATGACTTTTACAGCATCTCCGGCTTCTATATCGATTTTTGCTTGTGGAAGTTCAATGCCCATTCCTCTGATTTCATCTTCTGAAAGAGGGACAGGTTTTGAACCCGGTCCTACGAATCCGGTTACTCCTCTAGTATTTCTTACGACATACCAAGTATCATCCGTCATATGCATTTTAATTAATACATATCCTGGAAACACCTTGCGCTGAACTGTCTTTTTCTTTCCATTCTTGATTTCAACCGCATCATGAAGTGGAACAACAACTTCTTCAATCAGTTCGTGCATGTTTCTGTTTTCGATTACTTTTTCAATATTAGCCTTTACTTTATTCTCATATCCGGAATAGGTATGGACCACATACCATCTTGCATCGTCAGACATACAATCATCCTTTTATCAAAAAATTTTCGTGATAAAGTCGAAACCGTTACTGTAGATAATGTCAATAACAAAAACTATGCCGGCTACCAATATAGAAGTAACTATAACCGTTAAGGTTTGTTTGAATAGTTCCTTTTGGCTAGGCCAAACAATTTTCTTGAATTCTCCCCTGAATTGGTGAAAAAGTTCTTTCATCATCTCACTTCCCTTGTAAGGACTTTTGGTATTTACTACTTTGTTTCTTTGTGTACAGTATGAGTCTTGCAAAACTTACAATACTTTTTAGTTTCCACCCTATCGGGATGGTTTGCTTTGTTTTTTGTTGTGTTGTAGTTTCTTTGTTTGCAATCCGTACACGCCAAAGTGATTTTAACTCTCACAACTTCCACCTCCACTTACTACTAGATAAATTCCAATAATTTTGGGCATAAAAAAAAAGACCTTTCGCCACTAAAATAATATAGCATGAAATAGCGAATAAGTCAAGGCACTGATAAATTTTAACTTTCCCTCTTTGAAAACATATTGTTATCCTTGTAAGATTTTAGTATTTGAGTTTTTCCTTTGCTCAATATGTTAAGTTCTTTTCTAGTCCTACTAAAGTATGCTTGTAGGTGTTGCCTATTGTTTTCTTCATTTATCTCAATCTTTATAATATAATCAGCCACTATTCTAATATTTATCTGAAGTTCTTTATAGATTTCCTTTATTTGTTGCATGTTATTTTCAATCTGTGGCCTTATATTGGCATAAATATTTTCAAATTGGATATCTAATTCGTTTACTTTTTCGGTTAATTCTAATTTTTGCTCAGAAAGGGCTCCAAAAATTTCAAAGTCAATGGATTCTGATTGTATAACCGAAGATTGGTTCTCTGTTATATTATTGATTTTTTCTAGGTAGTTTATTTTCTTTTCCATGATTTCTAATAGTATCTTTGATAGTATAAATACTTCCTCCATACTATTCACTTACTTTTTCTTCATTGTCTACAGGTTTGGTTTTAGCGGCTTTCATTGCCTCTTTCCATGCATCCCTAAATTCCTTTATTAGTCCTTTTACTTCTTCGAGTATTTCTTTATTTTTAGTTGCATTGGCTTCTATTAGCCTTCTTATTATATAATCATACATAAAATCAAAAGTCTCTGAAATCTCATACTCCCTATTCAGAGTTATTTGAAATTCTTGGATAATGTCTTGCACTCTGATTATCGCGTTATGTGCCCCTTGTATGTTTTTTTCTTCTATTGCTTTAATGGCTATATTACAAAACTTTAATGCCCCATCATACAACATCAAGGTTAACTCTGGTTTGGATGCTGTTAAAATAGAGTTGTTTTTATATCGCTGATATGGATTGTTGTTCAAGTTATACCCCCCTATCTCATAATTACATCAATTATATAACATTTTCTTATATAATACCATAGAATTCACCATTATGTATTTTGGTAAAATATAAATAACTCCCATATATTTATATGGGAGCTACTTTTATTACTATATCTTCTCATCTACAACTAAACCTACTAATTCCCACATTTTCGCCACCATATCCAGCACCTTTTCAGGGGGAATTTCCCTTATTAATTCTTTTGTTTCTGCATTCATTACTTTTACCATAATCTGTTTGGTTCCTTCATGGATAGAAAACTGGAACTCACGATTAGCTCCCTGAAGCTTTTTATTGGCTGACTCTATAGCTTTGATTAAAGCATCTTCCCCTATATTAGGTCGGTATCCCGGGTTTTCTTCGATGTACTTTGCTACACTGGTCTTAAACTCTTTTTCTATATTCTGCTCAAGTCCAAAATCTTTCTTTTCTGTACTTTGACTAGTATTTTTAATTGACACATCAAAATTTGCCCGATCTATCATCTCTAATTTCACGGAATTCACCTCCTTGTGTTTTCCTGTATTTTCTTTAATGGAAAGATTTAAACCCTTTGTGCATTTCTTTCTATATAAAATATCGAATTTCCTATAGAATCCCTAAATAGTCTTTGTAATATTTTTAATTTTTTTTATCAAAAAACGCTCCATCTATACTGGGAATTTGATATTGATAGGTTTTATCGGCCTTTTTCCTTTCTTGCATTTTTCTTATGTTGTTTTTAACTTCTGACAAGGAAGCTTTTAATTTGTCATTATTTACTTTATCTAATTGTTGAATTTTTTCTAATTGCCTTAAGACGTCTTGATTAAGCTTTTTGATAACACCTAGTCTATCTTTATCTTCTAGCTCTTCTATGGAATCAATATACCCTTTTATTTTTAATGCTTGGCTATAGTCTTTTATTTTACTATCGATGCCCTCTATCTTATCTATAAATCCTTGTTTTTTTTCAATAGCCCTATCTATATCGTCCATTTGTTCTTCCGCATCATAACCAATTTGCTCCTTACTAATAGCATGTATAAAATGCAGGAGTGACAATTTTTTTTGTAAAAGATCAG
This sequence comes from Candidatus Epulonipiscium sp., assembly GCA_012519205.1. Classification (NCBI taxonomy): domain Bacteria; kingdom Bacillati; phylum Bacillota; class Clostridia; order Lachnospirales; family Lachnospiraceae; genus Candidatus Epulonipiscium; species Candidatus Epulonipiscium sp. The sequence continues at coordinate 39,257 of JAAYQR010000015.1, forward strand.
CTATATGCTTTAGTATCTCTGCTTTTTCCATATTACATACCACCCATGCCGCCTAATTGCTGCGTCAACCACTGGCTTTGGGCATTGGCTTTTTGCATAGCTGCTTCTAATCTAGCAAACATTGCATAATATCTTTCTTCCTTTTGCATCAGTCTATCTAATAGTTCATCTATCTTTTCGTTTTGTGCCTTTATCTGATTATATACGGTATTGTCATATTCGGTGGTTGTGCCTATTTGACCTGCTTTTTCTATAAGCAGTCCTTTTGAGCCGCTGATGGAACTGGTGCGAATATTATCTTGTAAAATATCGTACAGCCTATGAGCTAGACCCTGTTCCTTCATTCTTTGATTACGATTCTTAGTATCTGTATATTCTACCGTGGATTCTTTTGTGAATAACTGAGTTATCTTATCAGGCATATCTTGGATTGCCTTTTTTAATTTTTCTTCATTAATAACTAGTTTACCATTTTCCTGCCATATATTAGAAGTCGTAATTCCTATATCGTATAAGCCAATATCTAGCCCTTCTACCTTTTCATACAATACCCTTCTCATAGAAGATGCAATATTACTTAGGATATCTTCGCCTCTTAATACCCCTTGTTTTGCTTTTTCTTCCCAAAGCTTAATATCTGCTTCGGACATTTCTTTTCTTTGTTCTTCAGTTAGGGGTTCGTAATATTCATATTTGCCGGACCTTGCTCTTTTTTCACTATATTTGCCATTGATTGTATCTACTATTTCATTATATTTATCTACAAATCCTATGATTTTTTCTACTAGTTGATCCGGATCGGTTCCAATTTTAATATCAAAGGTTTGACTAGGATCTACTTTTTTAGGATCTAGATTAATGGTGTATTTTATCCCATCTATATTAAAGGTATTCTCCGTCCTATTGGCATCAACCCCGTCTATATTAAATATAGCATCCTTTGCCTCGCTATAACCTATTTTTTCATACCCCGATTCGCTTGACTCACCAGTGATAAGATTCATTTTTCTAAATAAAGTGTTAGTGTTGGTGTCTGCATAATCCATATTAAACTGTATATTATTCATAGAACCTGTTTTTGTTCCTTGGATGGTGAATGAATCTATAAAGGTACTATAGCGAATGCTTACCCCTATAGCACTACCATTAATCTCATCCATCATTTGTTTTACTGTAATATCATTCCCGAATTCAAAGGTCTTTCCATTGAGTTCGAATTTAACATTCCCTTCGATTCCAAAGGCATTCTCGATTTTTTCATCTAGGTTCAGAGTGTTTTTTGCTCCATTTTTAAAGCCTAGGTTTTCTACCACTGACGGGGTATTATTAGATACTTTGATTTGATTGCCGTTGGTATTGGTGAACTTTAATTTGTTCCCATCTACTATGACCTGTACTCCCGTTTCACTTAGCTGACTTGTTATATCCTGTGCCAATACTTCTAAATCTTCTTCTTTATAGTCTTTTGTAAGTTCTATGAGATAATCCATGCCATCAACATTTATGCTAAATTCTTTTCCTGTATCATCTACATTTATATTAACTGAACCTTCCATCCTTTTAATGGTAGCACCATTGCTTAGACCTAATTTGTCTAATACATTATCCGTATCTCCCGTGGAAAACTTGATTTCGTTTGAAGTATCATAGGAAATAATCTGAAGCTTATTGTTCTCACCTATAGTTACTTTTACAATATTTCCTTCACCAAAGGCGCTGTTAATTTGTTGTTCTAAGCTTTCAGCTATATTGTCCTTTGTAAAATGAACATCTATTTCTTTTGCTTCTTCTCCATTAAGACTAACTTTTATTTTTCCTGTTATTTCTTCTGTAATATTTATTTCTTTTCCTGTTATTGCATTTGTTTGGCCATTGGAAAATCCTAGGGAGCTTACATATGTATTAGATACATTAGTAATCAAAAGTTCATGGCCCTTTGATTTGAATTCTAGACCGGCACCGTTTACTAAAACTTCTATATTACTTTTTGTAGTTTCCCCGTTATTGGTAATCCCAAAAGCTATATCAAATTTTTGTTGCAATTCTTCTTGTAATTGTGTGATATTGGTATAGCTGCCGTTTTCCCCACTACCGCCATCCAATCTAATTTTTTTAGTAACGCCATCATACGTCACATTAAATTCCTTACCTTTGGTTAAGGTCTTTAAGTTCTCTGCACTTATTTGCCTTCCTTTCATACCCCCTGAAACCGAGTCCGTTCCTTTCCAAACCGCCTCCTCAGCTACTTGTTTCACTATCAAAGAGTGACTTCCTACTGCTGCCCCCGCTCCCGCTTCCACAGTAATACCTTCACTACTTACCCCACCAGATTTCACATTGGAGGTAAAAGCAGAAAAAGCAGTAGGCGAACGGAAGTTGTCTTTCATCTTGAGGTTATTAAAATAAGTGTCTTGAAACCCCCTAAGCAAATTAGCTATATCCCGAAACCCTTCTTGTTTCCATTGGAGCAGCTGAACTGCTTGTTTCATTTTATCTACTCGGGTGTATTCCACCTTCATCATTTGCTGTATAGCCATATCTGTGTCAATACCGGTAGCAATCCCTGTAAATCTTAATCTATTACTAGTAATCATCTTTATTCCTCCTCATCCACATTACTCTACTTATCTATAATATCGGATTTTGATATAGTTTCTTAATAGCCTTTACAATATTATGCACAAAAAAATCCCCTAAGGGGATTTTAGATGCTTATATCAATATTTTGTCCTAAATGGGGTTGTAGGGACTGTTCTAAAATATTACGGCTCACATCGGCCATTTTTAATATATATGTCATTTGCATTTTTGCTTGATCCATTACGTTCTTTAGCATGGTGGTACTAACTTCTTGTTTTATCTGGGCTTGACTTAATACAGTTGACATGGCTTCAATATTCATATAATCTCCCCCTATTATTTATTATTCGATATGGGAGTCTAAAGTCCTTTGTATTTCTTCTTCCATTATCAGATTATGCACTTTTTTCCCACATGTGCCATCCATATTTTCCATTAATGTATCTAATTCCTTAAGACGCTTGTCCCTTTCATCATCCCTATTTTCTATAATCTTTTGGCAAAACATATCTATGTTCATTCCATCTTCTATAAAGTATGCTATATGTTCATCAAATGGTAAAAAGTACTCTTCAAAATCTTTCTTTCTGCCATAAATGTATAATACAGGTTTTCCTGTAGCTAGGTATTCTATTGTCCAGGAGCTAACATCACTGACCATTCCATCTGATATAATAGTTGCGATTTTATTATCCAAGGTACTATCCAAAATAAAATTGCTTTTTCTCATTATTCTTTGTTCAATATTTTCGTATCTTTCTATCCAATGGTTTTTCATAGATAAAACCGTTTGTTTTAACAAAGGATGGGGGCGCCAAAGTAAAACTATCCCTTCCTTTGAAGTTAATTCTTCTAATAATATTTCTAAGTTATCAAGATAATTGTCACTGTTTAATAAGTTTTTTATACTTGAGTTCAATGCTATGACCTTTTTATCCCCGATTTTATCCAACCACTCCTGTGGTATTTCAATATTTTCTTTTTTTAAGTTTACAAAGGCATCTATTTTAGGGGAACCACATAATAATAATTTTTCTGATTCGAATCCGTACTTAAGATATAAGTCATATAATACTTTTGATTGCAAAATAACCTTATCTGCATATATTATACCAGGCAATCTGATTTTATTTAAAAATTCTTCCTCTGTACCTACAGTGCCTAAAATATAATAAGAACTATATACTAATAGTTCCGTATAATTTTTTAATTTTTTGCTATAGAAATCTGGATGTACGCTGGTTACGAGATTGAATTCATCATATGGATTATGAAAATAAATTATATCAGGATGTCTTTTTTTGATATCATATTCCTTCCAGTTAGTTATAGGCACATACTCTGGAAGTTCGTTCCCTTCATAATGCATTTCGCCAAATGAACCATCTGCATTTCTATCATAATAAGGGATTGGTATAACATATGTATTACAATTAGAATCCTCCTTAGCGGCCATCCATATGCTTTCCATACTATCCCACATCGAATACTTATATGGAAGAAATGCTATCTCCGTCTTTGCTTCTGGAATATCATATTTAACACTATTAATAATCCTATAACTTTGTTTTTGAAATTCCTTTAGGGTGTTCTTTGGGCTTATATTCATAGCAAATGCTTGATTTAGCTCATGTATTATTTTGCAATACTTTTCTATCATATGGATAGTATTTACTTCTTTTCCCTCAGTTTCCCTTACAATATCTTTTATTTCAATAACCCCTTCTTGACAATCTTTTAAAATATGATTGGCTACATCAAAGTTTCCCTTTTTTATCTCATTATTTAATACTTTCCTTGCTTTCTCCATAGTATAAAGCAAAGAAAGTATATCTCTTTTTAAATACCTTCTCATATATATACCCTACCTTCTATAACTTAAAATCTTTCTAGTTATATCAATTTTTGACGGTGTTAAAGTTATTGATAAATAATTTGGTACTGCATTACACTTTATTCCAATAATATCTTCAATAACCGCTGCAATCCTAGGAGCCATGTAAGATGGAAATGAACCTATAATCTTCTTTATATTTTTCAAATATCTGCTAATAAATAGTCTCTAACTAAATAAAGTGACTATATATTATTGGTTTTATAATAAATCTCATTATTTATATATTTAATGGGGGTACAGATATTATTGCTTGTATAATATTCCCCCTATATGCTAATAATCATCTTATTCCTTGTATAATTTATTAATAATCCCTTGAATTTGGTTCTTATATTCTTCATTTGGTGCAGCTTTATATGCTTCTTTATATAATAAATTAGCTATACTGATTTCTTTTGTTATTTCACATAAATAGGCCCCATTACATAATAAATCAAAATTTCTAGGGTATTTTAATAAGCCTTCTTTAATGACTCTTTTTGCTTTATCTGTACTATTTTGCAACATAGCAATAGTGCTTTTAGTTGAATATATAAAAGAATCATCTTTTATTATAGCTTCATATTCTTTTATCATTGAATCTACCTCATCAATTTTCCCTTCTTGAAGTAATTGATTAATATTTATTTGAAGGTTGTTTTTCAAACTGTTAAACTCTAAGTTTTGATTAATTAGATTTCTATATTCATCAATATATAATTCTATTCCTTTTTTCATAACTGGAAAAACCCTTAGAGCTTTTTTAAGGTAGCTTATGGATTTGGATAAGTCTTCAAACTTCATACTTATGGCTTTATCCATATACATAAGAAATCTTTCTTCATCGTTTTTTAGGTATTGTTCTAATTCGTCTTCTAGTATATGTTCTTGATAAGTATATTTCATTAAAAGATTACCATTAGCAACATATCTTTCTAAAATGCCCCTGTAGTAATTATCCTCTAGACTTTCATCCAATAGTAAAGCCTTAAGTAAAATCTTAGTAACATGGGCTGTTTTGATATTAAGAATAGGATACTGATTTTTTATATACTTAAATAAAATATCAAAGGACCTTTTACTTTTTTCATTTAATATATATTGTATATAATTAAATATTTTTTCTTCCCTAACCTGAGATAAATATTCCTCTATGGGGCTTCCTTCTATGATATTGTACCATAGGATATCTCCATAAAAATGAGGTAGTTTTACAAAATCCAGTGTTTTTATGTCTTTTTTAATGTTTCCTAGACTACTAAAATTACCCTCCTGCAGTGCAATTCTAACTTTACTTAATAATCCATAATTATCTTCATAAGAACTAAATTGCTTTTCAAGTGCTATCTTTTCATCTAAGCTTATATTTTCTTTAAGTAGTTCTATATTATTTATAAAGCTTTCTTTTAAATCCTCCCCTTCTACCTTTATCTTATTGTAATATTCTTTTAGTTCTTTCCATCGATTCAGTCTTATGTAAGATAGTATTATGGAGTGATATATAGAGTCCAAAACCCCTGCCTTATCAAAACTTATTTTATCTTTTATATCTAATACTTTTTCATATTCTCCTATATCTGAATAAAGCAAACATAAATCCCCATAAACTTCTTCCACTGAATCGATAGTTAAAGTAGGTGTAACCATATCCTTATAACCGGCATAACTTTTATAATCCATGGCCATTTCAATATACTTTTCAAAGGTTTTGATTGCTTCTTTGTTTTTAAGCAGAGCTTGTTGTGCTTTACCTAAGTAAAAATATGCATCTATATATTCGTCACTAATTTCTATAGTTTTTTTTGCTACTTCTAAGACTTTTTTATATTTATTATTAAATAATGCAACATGCAATAAATGTATATAAATATATATCATAGTAACCTTTTTTTCTTTAGCCAATTCATATGCCCTTTCCGCATAATATAAAGCTGTCTTATGATCTTTATACATCCCATAAGACTGAGATATTTGAAATAGGTAATAAACATTATCAGGATTCTTTTCTAATTCCTGTTCTAAAATTTCTACATTTCTTTTAAATTTTCTTTTCATCAATACTGGATCAGATGATACATATCCATAATGTTCAAGTACCGTTTCAAGATGATGGAAAGGTTCTGCCACTAAAGGCTGTTCATGAACTGCACCACTATATTTAAAATCAGGGGTGTTTTTAAACAATCTCATCATGGGTATAATGTTCCAATCGCTTTCATTTTCATTTAAAAAGTTCTTAATACTTAGAACGCAAGTCCTATATTCCTTATATTTTTTAGTCCTAAAAAACTCGATAATTGTTTCTGGATTGCTCACTATTTCATCAGCATCTAATATAAATAGCCATTGACCCTTAGCATGGCTAATAGATATATTTCTCATCTTAGCAAAATCATTTTCCCAAGGATGCTCGTATACCTTTTTTGTATGGCTTTTAGCTATCTCTATAGTTTTGTCCGTGGAGCCTGTGTCTAAAATAATTAGCTCAGAAGGAATACCTTCTAATATTGGTTTTAAATTAGTAAGACATTTATATAAATATTTTTCTTCGTTTTTAACCATCATAACAATACTAAGTAACATAAAATCCCTCCTATAAATAAAAGAATCATTTAAATATCAGAAATGCCCTCTCTAATATTTAAATAATTCTTTTAAAAAAAGGGGTTATCATTAACCCCTTTTTAAATGGCTATAAAATCATCAATTATCTTAATAATTGAAGTACTCCTCGAGGTGCTTGGTTTGCTTGAGCAAGCATTGCCGTTGCAGCCTGTTGAAGAATATTAGTTCTTGTAAAGTTCATCATTTCTTGCGCCATATCTGTATCACGGATACGAGATTCGGAAGCTTGAAGGTTTTCTGCAGCAACGTCTAAATTCTTGATGGTATGTTCAAGTCTATTTTGAACCGCCCCAAGTTTAGCTCTTTCGCTAGAAACTTTTTCAATAGCTGTATTTACTGTTTCAACTAATGAACTAATAGCCGCACCTGTTGAAGTAGAGTTTGCAACAATAGATCCAATATTTGCAGATGCTACTGTTAAAGCTTCAGCACTCATTGTACCTATGGTAAATTCAATCTTTTGCCCTTCATTTGCACCAACTTGAAGATATACAGAAGCTGATGCTAAAGAACCATTTAATAATTTCTTAGTATTAAACTCTGTTTTTGTAGTAATATCTGTAATTTCTTGTGAAAGTTGATTTAATTCTTCAGCAATCTTCTCACGATCTGATTTTGTATAAGTATCA
>JAAYQR010000016.1 GCA_012519205.1 Candidatus Epulonipiscium sp.
AAGCGTGCAAGATTTGCACGCATCCATAAACTATGGTTAGACAACACTAAAGCATATTTTGATAATTATATAAATCATCATTATAATTTTAAGAATGCTAAGACTATTAACAAGATGCCACTTAACCATGATAGATTAAATGGGAGTTTCCCTGCAATTTTATTACCTATATAGCCCCCTAGCATAATCGCTATAATACCGGTAACAAGGGAGGCTATAAAGACAACAATTCCATTCATATTTCCAAGGACAGTCCCGAATCCAACTACTAGTCCATCCAATGATAATGCAATTGCCAAAGAAGTCGCCTCCTTTGACGAAATTGTCCTTGAAGAGTCAATATCAGCCTCTTCTGGGTTTGCGTACAAGTTCAATATAAATTTAAGGTTAAATGCCGAAAATTCTATTTCCTTATTAAAATTATTATACCTTCTTATTACTGACTTTATAATGCTATCTAATAGTTTTATAATACCTAATACAAATAAAATAATAAAGCAAACTATTGCCGTAAGCCAATCGGGAATATACTGTTTAATTAAGGTGCCTATTATAAGCGATATTCCTAGCATGGTGCTGCATATAGTATTAATAATCTGAACAGATAGCATCGGTATTTTGATTTTGTTACTCCCATAAGCAAAACTAGCTACAAATGCATCCATAGATAATGCTGAGGTGAGTATAATTGCCTCTAAAATTGTAATTAAACTAATTTTCAACTGATACACCTCCTATTGCCACTTGTAATTTCATTATATTATTTGCTACAAAATTTGTGACAATATGGAGGTGTCCTTTAGTTTTATATTACATAATTAACAATACTTCATTGGTTTCTTTTAATTCATTTACAGATATAAAATTAGTTTCTAACTTAGTTCCATTAAGATATGTTTCTTTTATTCCTTTTTGACTACCATTTTCATTTTTAACCAATATATTTAATTTCTTTCCTCTGAAGTTTTTGTAAATCGAAATCTCCTTCCAGTCCGATGGTATACAAGGGTCAATAGTGATTCCATCTAAACTAGGTTTCATTCCTAATATTCCTTCTACACATCCTACCATAACTGTAGAAGCTGTACCCGTTAGCCAATGCACATGGGCACGACCCTCATAAGGACTATCTTTTCCTTCTATAAACTGACCATGGGCATAAGGTTCTAACTTTCTTACTTCCGCTTTATCATTCATACTAGCAGGATTACATTTTTTATAATATTCATATGCCCTGTTTCCATTCCCCACCATTGTTTCTGCCAATATAATCCAGCCCTGTGGTTGAGAAAATATCCCCCCATTTTCCTTCGTACAAGGGTTAAATAGAAGCATTAATGCCCCATCGAAGGCATGATTTTTATAAGGTGGATACATAACCATTACCCCATACTCAGTATTTAAGATATTATAAACATTATCAAGAGCTAGTTTTGCTTGGTTTTCATCGGCAAATCCACTAATTATGGACCAACTTTGGGGATTAAGCCACATACTTGCTTCCTTATCATTCTTAGAACCAACAACTATACCATCTTCTCTTATGCCTCTTATGAATCTATCCTCTTCCCAACAATATGTATGAATAGCATTTCCTAATTCTTCTTGAATTTTTTCTAGATAGTCTACATAATCCTTATCTTCTTTTCCGATTGCAAAATCTTTCAAAATCCTAATAGCGTAGTAAAGTTGAAGGGCCACAAAGGTTGATTCTCCTTTTGGTCCCATTCTTAAGCAATCATTCCAATCTGCATGCAGTCCTGCTGGCATTCCATGGGTACCTAATCTTTCCATGCTAAAATTAATAGCTCGTTTTAAATGCTCATACACTGTTCCTACCCCTTTATTAGCAAAGGGAATCACTTCATCTATAAAATTGCGATTGCCACTTTCATTAACATATTTTAGGATTGTCGGAAATAGCCATAATGCATCGTCCGCCCTATAAAAAGGATGTCCCGTTTCTTTAACATATTCGGGGTCATCAGGGGTGTTTTCATGACCTGCATTATGATTAAATTTAACAAGTGGGAGTCCTCCCCCATTATCAACTTGTGCCGACAACATGAAACGAATCTTATTTGCTGCAAGTTCTGGGTCTAAGTGAATAATACCCTGTATATCTTGTACTGTATCCCTATAGCCATATCCATTTCTAAGGCCACAATATATAAAAGATGCTGCCCTTGACCAAATGAATGTTATAAAACACTGATAAGAATTCCATGTATTTATCATATTATTGAAATTTTCATCAGGAGTTTTAATTTGGAGATTATCTAGTTTTCCATGCCAATGGTCTTTTAGTTCTTTTAATTCTTCTTCTATAATGTTTAAATTACTATATAAATTCATTATTTTATCTGCTTCCTCACTACCGTAAGCCCCTAGTAAAAAAGCCAATTCCTTAGTTTCTCCCGGCATTAAGTCAACATCAATCTGCAATACTCCACAGGAATTTGTATTATAGTTTAGGGAATTACTGCATTGGCCATTAACTACTTCTATGGGATTGGAATAATTTCTATATTCCCCTATAAAGGTATCCCTATCCCCGTTATAAGCACATACAGGAAAACCAACTGCCCCAAAAAACCTTTGACCCCCAGTAGCTCCATTGGTATTGGTGTTGTTTTTCTTTACATATTCATTGATATGCTGAATGATTTTATTGTTTTTATATTCGGTCCTTGAGATAAACTGAGTATATTGTAAATTCACACTATCTTGTTCATAATTATCGTCATTGGTAAATTCTACAGAACCGAATATTGATAATTTCCTTTCCTTGCTATCATTATTAGTAATTTGGAGTCTCCATACTTCATAAGTCTTATCAAGGGGAACATAGTATAGAGTCTTTGTTTCGATATTGTCATATCTCGCAAGCATATTTGTATATGCTGTTCCATGGTGACATTCACTTTGATAGTTTTCCAAATCCTTTCCTACGGGCTGCCAGGAAGTACTCCAGTAATCTTTACTATCTTTATCCCTTATGTATATGTATCTTCCTGGTTGATCCATATCAATAGAATTGAATCTATATCTTAGGATTCTTCCATTTGCTCCTGATTTTACAAAGCTGTATCCACCTGCATTGTTGGAAATAATCGCTCCATATTCCGGAGAACCTAAGTAGTTTACCCATGGAGCCGGGGTATCGGGTTTAGTAATTATGTATTCCTTATTGTTCTCATCAAAATATCCATACTTCATAATTTATCTCCCCCTTGGTAAGTTATCCATAAGTTTAATTTATCTAAAATTAAAGCAATATGTATGTTAATTATAAAGTAACGTGTATTAATATTCAAGTCTTATCCATAAGTAATTTAAAGTCTTAAAAAGACTTATTATGTCCTTTAATAAGTCTTTTTAAGATGTTTTTTTAAATTAAGTAGCTGCTTTAAATGCTATGCTTTACCCGTTCTCTTTCTTCTGCTCTTTTTCCATCATTCCATCTATCTAAGTCTCCCACTAAATACCCCGTAATGCGGCGTATTCTTTCAAAGTATATATTATCTTCACCATCATGTCGTCCACATTGTGGGCATTCATTATCTAAAATTCCATTATAACCACATATAGGATCCCTATCTACAGGATGATTAATAGAGCCGTAGCCCACCCCTGCCTCAGCCATTGCCCTAACTATTACTTCAAAGGCATCTAAGTTTTTTAATGGATCTCCATCTAATTCCACATAGGTAATATGTCCTCCATTACATAATTCATGATAGGGAGCCTCAATTTGGATTTTATCATATGCTGAAATTGAGTAATATACAGGTACATGGAAGGAGTTTGTATAATAATCCCTATTGGTCACCCCATCGATAATTCCAAATCGACTTTTATCGATAGCTGTGAATCTCCCTGATAACCCCTCTGCCGGAGAAGCAATAAGTGAAAAATTTAGCCCGAATTTTTCACTTGCCTCATCCATACGTTTCCTCATATGGGCAACGATTTCTAATCCTAGTTCTTGAGCCTTTTGAGATTCTCCATGGTGTTTTCCTATAAGGGCTTTTAGTGTTTCAGCTAAACCAATGAATCCCATGGTTAATGTTCCATGCTTAATTATTTCTCTAATCTCATCGTCCCTTTTTAGGTTTTCAGAATCAATCCAAATTTTTTGTCCCATTAAAAATGGAAAGTTTTTAGCCTTCTTTTTAGCTTGAATTTCAAACCTTTCTAATAATTGTGCTATGACCAAATCAATGGTTCCATCTAGTTTTTCAAAAAAAGTATTTATATTTTTCTTTGAAGTTATTGCAATATAAGGAAGGTTAATAGAGGTAAAGCTTAAATTCCCCCTACCATATGTAATCTCGCGGGTAGAATCGTAATTATTAGCTGCCACCCTAGTTCTACAGCCCATATAGGCTACTTCCCCTTCTGTTCCGTATTTATCATAATACACCTTATTAAATGGAGCATCTAAAAAACTAAAATTAGGAAAAAGACGCTTTGCACTTACCCTGCAAGCTAATTTAAACAAATCATAATTAGGGTCTTCTTTCTCATAAGAAACACCTTTTTTGATTTTAAATATGGATATGGGAAATATCGGAGTTTCCCCATTTCCAAGACCCCTTTCCGCCGCTAATAAAAAGTTTTTAGAAACCATTCGTCCTTCGGGGGATATATCCGTTCCAAAGTTGATGCTACTAAAAGGAACTTGTGCTCCTGCTCTTGAATAGTGATAGGTAAGACTTTGAAATTATCTCTGTCTTTTCCCCCACTCCGCACCGCACGTGAGCCTTTCAGCTCATGCGGCGCTCCATCAAATTAAATCAAACTAAGAAATTGAACCTTATGATTACTTTTAACTTTACCAGTTTGAATTAACCTGACTTGAGGCCATCCCTCCACAGTTTATTATCACTGCTTCGTAGGTACTGTGCCTCTACTCTCACTTAGATTAAGACATGTTTAGCATATGCTTTTCCATGTCAACGTTTCACAGACGATAATATCTCCACGCTCTAAGCTTTCCACGTTCCTGTGTCTCTATCCTTACATATGGACTTAGGTTCCTTCTATATACCTGTTATAAGCCTCTTGAGCTAACCCCCTATAAGGGTTAATGGTCTTTCATAATGCACTATCTTACTCAACCACTTATAACGCTCGACTTGGCGAGCTATGTGCATTTCTACACACTATACTATAGGCATTTTATTTCGAAGGTTCGTCGTTGCTTTGCAAAGGCAAATCCTAACCATATCCGTTTTATGGACTCCCAGTCTATAGGCTACATCGCTTACCTCTAAGCGACTTTCGTGTTTAACTTACGGTAGCTCTCAACTGACTTCACCGAGCTTCTAACATCGAGTTTATTATCTAACTCTTTGCTAGTCGGAGTATTAGAGGTGCATTTCAAGGCGTTACCCTATCATTCTACATCTCAAGACACAAGTTCTAATCCCTTGGGCCAACTTTTCATTAGCCAACGTGTCGCACATGCATTGTATTAAGATTATGTATAAAACCTTCCATAGCTTGAAAAGTCCTTTCATCAACCTCCCTTGCCGCATGCTTTGAAGCAAACTTTTGGGCTTTTACTACTAATTCTTCTTGATTGTATGCTTCAAGTTTTTCTTTAATTAACTCAAGCTCTACAAGAATGTATTCAGATTTCATTTCTAATTGAGGATTAATTCCTGTTTTATGAATTGCTACTTTTGTACATTCTTCTACAACCTCTTTCGCTTTATCAAAGGGCACCTCTAATAAGAATTCCAAGGCCTTGCATAAATTGGATTTATATAATTTAATATATGATTTTTCTACCCCTTTTGCCAGTCCATAGTCAAAATTAGGAATGGATTGCCCCCCATGCATGTCATTTTGGTTGCTTTGGATAGCAATGGCTGCTAAGGCCGCATAACTAGAGATATCTTGAGGTTCTCTTAAATAGCCGTGACCTGTAGAAAATCCATTCTTAAATAATTTGACTATATCAATTTGACAGCAGGTCATTGTTAAAGTTAAAAAATCCATATCGTGTATATGAATTTTCCCATCTTGATGAGCCTTGGAATGGTCCGCATTTAATACATGTAGATGATAAAATTCTTTTGCCCCTTCCGAACCATATTTTAACATTGCACCCATAGCTGTATTTCCATCTACATTTGCATTTTCCCTCATTAAATTGTTTTCTTCTGCTTCTTCATATGTAATTCCATGATAAGTTTTCATTAGCCTTGTTTGGCTTTCTCTTGTTCTTGTTCTCGCAGCCCTATATAAAATATAAGATTTAGCCGTTTTAGCATGGCCCTTTTCAATCAATACTTTCTCCACGCCATCTTGTATGGTCTCCACATCTGGAAGATCATTTCGTGGAAAAGTGTTTACTATATATTCTATAACATCTCTGCTTAATTCTTTAGCAGTTTGATAATTATGTCCTCCAACTGCCATAGCCGCTTTATAAATTGCTGTTGCAATCTTTTCTTCATTAAATTCTACAATTCTACCATCGCGTTTTCTGATTTGCATTAACATAATTGTCCCCCTATTTCATTTGCTTTGCATCTAATAATCTCGTAAGTTCATCCATAAATGTATTGATATCTTTAAATTGCCTATATACAGAGGCAAATCTAACATAGGCAACCTCATCAATAACCTTAAGTTTTTCCATTACTAATTCCCCTATTTGAGCACTACTAATTTCTTTATTTAAAGTATTTAATATGGTATTTTCTATATCATCTACGATTTCTTCCATCTGCTGTACCGAAATATTTCTTTTATTACATGATTTAACGATACCGTTTAGTATCTTATTTCTATCAAATAGTTCTCTTATTCCACCTTTTTTAATTACCATTATAGGTATGGTTTCTATCTTTTCGTATGTGGTAAATCGTTTTTCACATTTTTCGCATTGCCTCCTCCTCCTGATACAGTTATTTTCCTCAGATGGTCTTGAATCAATTACTTTAATATATTCACTATTACAAAAAGGGCATCGCATTAATTTCCTCCTTATATAACAACATTTTGTGTTTTATTAAAGTATAAAACACAAAATGTTGTTGGTCAAATGCTTTTTTATTTTTATTATAGTCATTTTTCACTATTAATAATCTGATTCTATTAGTACATCATCCCCCACTACATCTACTAAAATAATATCCTCCCCTATTTTTCTTATCCGACCCCAAGAGATTTGATATTCCATATCCTTTCCAAAGAACCCCAAGACCCTTCCAGGCCCCGGTACTATAATTTTTTTAATTCTTCCCTCATTTAAATCTACCTCAATATCGCATATGTAGCCCAAACGCGACCCATCTATTGTACTAATAACTTCTTTTTGCTTCATATCGTAAATTCTAACCAAAGTATTCACCTCCTATATCATTATTATAATTATATTCATGCCCCAGCAAATATAAAACGCACTATGATACAAATCCCATAGTGCGTTTTATATTTGTGCTTTTATATTATTTATAAGTGCTATTATATATACTTTCTCATATGTTTAAGGGCTGTTTTTTCTAATCTTGAAACCTGCGCCTGTGAAATACCTATTTCATCTGCTACCTCCATTTGGGTTTTCCCTTCAAAAAATCTAAGGGAAAGGATATGCTTTTCCCTGTCATTTAATCTTTTCATTGCCTCATTTAAAGCAATGTTTTCAAGCCATATTTCATCCTGACTTTTATCGTCACTTACTTGGTCCATGATATAAAGGGCATCTCCCCCATCATGATAAACTGGCTCAAATAGTGATATAGGATCTTGTATTGCATCTAGAGCAAAAACAACATCTTCCTTGGGAAGACCTAACTCCTTTGCAATCTCTGTGATAGTAGGTTCTTTAGAATTTTTGTTAATTAACCTTTCTTTGGCTTGCAAAGCCTTATATGCCGTATCGCGGAGAGATCTACTAACCCTTATTGAATTATTGTCCCTTAGGTATCTTCTTATTTCCCCTATAATCATGGGCACTGCATAGGTTGAAAAACGAACATTTTGTGTTATATCAAAATTATCTATGGCTTTCATTAGACCTATACAGCCCACCTGGAATAAATCATCCACATGTTCTCCTCTATTATTAAATCTTTGAATTACACTTAAAACCAATCTAAGATTTCCCCTAATATATGCTTCTCTTGCTTCCCTATCTCCTTCTAAGATTCTCTTAAATAATTTATCTTTTTCTTCATTACTAAGAATAGGTAATTTTGAAGTATTTACACCGCATATCTCTACCTTGTTGATTGCCATGCCGTTCCCTCCAGTATTATAAAATTACATCTACTAAAAATGATTACCAGAGAAAACTAATTTATACATATAGGTCAGTTCATTCTATTTATTTCCTTTTTTAATCTGCATATGATTTTTTTCTCTAATCTTGAAATATAAGACTGAGAAATCCCCAACATATCCGCAACTTCCTTTTGAGTTTTTTCCTTTCCCTCACTAGTTAATCCAAATCTAAGTTCGACTATTTCTTTTTCCCTATTTGATAACTTATTCATAGCCCTTTTGAGCAAATCCTTATCCACTTCATCCTCTATACTTCTATA
This sequence comes from Candidatus Epulonipiscium sp., assembly GCA_012519205.1. NCBI lineage: Bacteria > Bacillati > Bacillota > Clostridia > Lachnospirales > Lachnospiraceae > Candidatus Epulonipiscium > Candidatus Epulonipiscium sp. The sequence continues at coordinate 8,562 of JAAYQR010000016.1, forward strand.
AATAATGTCTGGGTCGGTTCCTAGTATATCGGAAAGAAGCAATTCATTTCCATCCCAATCCACATTTAAAGGTTCGTCTATAGAAATTTCTGTTTTTAGTTTATTTGTTCTTCTAAGATACATAAGTATTTCATTTTCTATGCATCTTGAGGCGTAGGTAGCCAATTTAATCTTTTTATCCGGTTTAAAGGTATTGATTGCCTTTATAAGCCCTATTGTACCGATAGATATTAAATCTTCCACCCCTATTCCAGTATTTTCGAACTTTCTAGCTATATATACCACCAATCTAAGATTCCTTTCTATGAGCACTGATTTTACATGTAAGTCATCTTCCCCTCCTAGTTGATTAATCAAAAGGTCTTCTTCATCCCTATTTAGGGGTGGAGGCAATACTTCATTTCCTCCTATATAATATATAGAATCCTCTTTTCTTAACCCTAATAAATCCAATAGGTGGTGACAAAAATACTGAAATTTAAGTTTAAATCCATATAATATATTCACTTGTTCTCCCCCTAATTTATATAATTTATGCAATCTTATGAAGTACATCAGGATGAAGCAGGGCTTGATATTTATTGTCTTGTGAAAGTCTTTGGTTATATATGCCTATAACTATATCTTTTAAAACTGTACAAGTATTATCCTGCTCTATAATTTCAACCTGATCAGGTCTAAACCCTAAAAGCATTCCATTAGGCATACCTAAGCTGGAAAAAGGTATCATTCTTATTTTAGAACCTATAGATGTTTGTGTAATAGAGTGAAAAAGCAAGTTTAAGTCATTTTCTTTTTTTTCATTAAACAATTCCCTGATGTTATCGGGTAAGAATCCTTTTACAGTTGAAAATTCAATTACGATAACGGGGCTTTGGCTAAAAGGGTCATATAGTGCATTACCAGTATCTAGAAGTGCAGTTGCATCTATTTTCATCCCCTCAAAATAAACTTTAATCGGGTAAACGATTCCTTCCTTATTAGAAACCTTTCTAATCCAAAACCATATTAACTTTATAAAAGCATAGGATAAGATACAAGATACAATCAGTAACACTATGGGGAAATTATCTATATTAAATCTAAGGACATCTTCGATGACCTTACTAATATTCAAATAATAAAACAAGGCAATCCCTGCCCCTCCGAGAGCAAATGCCGTACCGTGAAATAAGATAAAAATTTTAATTAGCTGTTTAAAGGACTTAGGTTTATAAGTAAGCATTAGGGGAATCATTGGGAGCAATACAATGCTAATCATATTATAGGTATTCCTAAATATAGGGATAAAAATCATCAAACAATATAAAAGTGCCCCAATAAATGCTCCACCTAATAATCTTTTATATGTTACTTTTTGCTTAATCATTTTACTTACAATCCATAAAATGAAATAATCCATAACGAAATTAAGCAAAAACAAAATATCTGCATATATTTCTATCTGAAATGGCTGCTTCATACCTATAATCCCCCCATTTATAATGCTGTATATTCTATATATACTAATTTGCATTCCATATATACCTTCAATTCAATATTTTGCAAAACTGTCTCTTAAAATCAGATTTTAAATACTAAATCCTTTTCCTTTATCCATTATATACAATCTGTAAACCACTTTTTGTAAAAACATCTGAATATTAAAAAAAAGATATGACCTTAATCATATCTTTTTTAATATTATTTTCTTCTTCTCTGTAGAAAAATAGGAATATCTATAAAACTGGATTCATCCATCTTGTCCGAAACAATATGTGTGTTTTTAACTTCCTCCTTGGGAAGCGTATTTAATGTATTGGTACTTTCTATTTTTTGAGCCTTTATTGCCTTGGAAAAATCATTTTCAAAACCCGTAGCTATGACCGTAACGATTACCTCATCCCCTAGATCATCATTGATAGTAGTACCAAATATAATTTCTGCTTCGGGGTCTACTGATTCCCGAATAAGATTCGCAGCTTCATTGGCTTCTAGTAATCCTAGGCTTGAACCCCCACTAATATTAATTAGAACACCCTTTGCTCCATCAATACTGGTATCAAGTAATGGACTATGGATGGCTGCTTTTGCTGCCATTTCGGTTTTGTTCTCTCCTGTTGCTCGTCCAATTCCCATATGGGCGATTCCCTTATCGGACATAATCGTTCTTACATCCGCAAAGTCAAGATTAATAATCCCCGGGTTAGAAATCAAATCTGAAATCCCCTGTACCCCTTGGCGTAGCACCTCATCAGCTTTTTTGAATGCATCAATCATTGTTGTCTTCTTATCGATGATATGTAAGAGCTTATCATTAGGAATAATCACTAAAGTATCAACATTTTGTTTTAACTCTGATATTCCATTCTCTGCATTAGCCATTCTCTTACGACCTTCGAATCCAAAAGGTTTTGTAACGACACCTACAGTAAGTATGCCTTCGTCCTTTGCAATTTTTGCAATAACAGGGGCCGCCCCTGTGCCGGTTCCTCCACCCATTCCTGCAGTGACAAAAATCATATCAGCACCTTTTATGGACTCTAAAATTTCTTCCCGGCTTTCCTCTGCAGACTTATTTCCAATCTCGGGATTGGCACCAGCTCCTAATCCTCTAGTTACCTTTTCGCCTATTTGTATCTTAGTCGTAGCTTTCGAACGACCTAATGCCTGTCGATCTGTATTTACAGTGATAAATTCAACACCTTTTAAATCCTCTTCTATCATTCGATCAACAGCGTTGTTACCGCCACCACCTACACCAATTACCTTAATCTGTGCTACATGGTCCTGTGTCATGTCAAATTCCAGCACCGCAAATCCCCCTTCTCTAATCATTGGATACTTATTATGATTATACACTAAAGCATTAATTTTTTCTATTATAATTTATCCTAAGTAAATATTTTGATAATATCTAGTTCTAAAGATTAATTTAGTATAGTATAGATTAAATTTGTAATCTTTTTATACCATATGTCTATAATAAAGGTTTTTTTACTTATATTCAATAATAAAATGCCTTTAAATTAATTTTCTATGTAAGTGGCGAAAAAACTGCCCTACCTTTATCAATATTAATCAAATCTACTTTACCCATATCATATACATCCATGATTTGAATCAACCATTGAATCTTCTTGTCAAATTGCTCCATCCCGCCAATAGATACATCTAGCCTTTTTACGTATATATGAATATCTCTAAAGTCGCTTATATCAACCTTTACTACATCTTGTAATATATTATATTTTATCATCATCTGTGCCATAGTTGCTACCACATCTAAAGATATTTGATTGTTAACAGGAATCACTTGCCCTACTTTAAAAGAATCAAATACCAATCCCTGAACTATAGGGAGATTTTTTTTATAGGTTTCGCAGGTTTCTAAGACTCGTCCATCTTTATCTATATAAAGATATGTCCCTAAATAAGGAACATATCCTATGGGTTTTCTTTCATTGATTTTAACCTCTATCGTATTAGGCCAATGAATAGATATCTGAACCATTTCTATATAGGAATCGTCTAAAAGGGCTTTATATGCCTTGTCTTTTTTGAATAAAAATATATTTTCCCCCACCTTAATACCCATCTTTTCAATAATCTCTTCTTTCGAATAGTGTTCATTTCCATGTAGTAGTATTTGCCTTATTGAAAAGACTGGAGAGATAAATATGGCTAGCATAAAAATCACAATTAAAATAATTAGAATTAAAAACCTCATGGTTTTTGGCTGTTTTTTATAATTTTTAATTGCAATAGTTTTTCCCATAGTTTTCACCCTTGTATTTTAATCTAAAAGCTTTTTTGTATTTTCGCCCCTAGTGAATTTAAATCCTTATCTATTTGCTCATATCCCCTAATGATATGCTTAGCACCTTCAACTACCGTAATCCCTTCTGAAATAAGACCCGCTATAATTAATGCAGCCCCACCTCTTAAATCCTTAGCACATACGGTAGTTCCCGTAAGATCTTTAACACCCTTGATGATTGCTGTTCGCCCTTCTAAGGTTATATCTGCTCCCATTCTTATAAGTTCTTCCGCATGTTTATACCTTGATTCAAAAACAGTTTCTGTAATAATGCTTGTGCCCCTGGCAACTGTAAGTATAGCCATCATTTGGGCCTGCATATCTGTTGGAAATCCGGGATATGGCTGGGTACGGATAATATCTAAACTTTTTAATTGTTTTGGTGCCTTCAAATATATGCTATCTTTTTCTTCTATAATCCTACATCCAATTTCTCTTAATTTGGACGTAATCGCTTGGATATGGTTGGCGTCAACGTTTGTAAGCTGAACCTCTCCACCGGTAATTGCCGCTGCCGCAAGATAGGTCCCTACTACAATTCTATCGGGAATAACCTTATGCTCTACCTTTTTTAAGGACTTTATCCCTTCAATGTAAATTACATCGGTTGATGCTCCTGATACCTTAGCGCCCATACCGTTTAAAAAATTTTGCAAATCCTTGATTTCTGGTTCCTTTGCAGCATTATAAATAGTTGTTGTTCCTTCAGCTAAGACAGCCGCTAACATAATATTTTCAGTTGCTCCCACGCTAGGAAAATCCAAATGAATTTTGGAGCCAACTAATTTTGGAGCTTCACAAATAATAAAACCATGTTCTTCTTTAATTTGAACTCCTAGTTTTTTTAATGCCTTTAGGTGTAAATCGATGGGTCTAGGGCCTAATGGGCACCCACCAGGATATGAAATAACAATTTTTTTGCATCTTCCCAGAATAGAACCAAGTAAAACAATAGAAGAACGCATTTCCCTAACCAAATCTTCGGGAACTTCATAAGAGGAAATTGTTGTAGAATCAACGATTAAGGTTTTATCATCCCATCTTACATTGCACCCAATACTTTCAAGAATGCGAATCATGGTAAACACATCCAGTATTTGAGGACAGTCCTGTATATAACTAATATCCCCATTTAAAACGGTTGCAGCAATAATAGGAAGAACCGCGTTTTTCCCTCCTTGGACGCGGAGCCTTCCCTCTAACCGTCTTCCACCATCTATATAAAATTTGCCCATAAAGAAAGACACCTCCTGAAACTGTCAGGTAAGCCTATATATAAATATAGTATGCATAAGATTAGAAATTGTGACTGAGAGTAAGCATTCTATCAAGCTTCAGGAGAAAAGGGTTATTATTTATTTAATTTAGAATATCTAGATATATTGAGTAATATACCCATAGCCGCCATAGTAAATAATAAGGAAGAGCCTCCGTAGCTTATAAAGGGAAGGGGCATTCCTGTTGTCGGTATGGTTTTGGTAATAACTGCAACATTAATTAATACTTGTATTCCTATCATACATACTATACCTATGGAAACTAAGGAGCCGAATAAATCAGGAGCATTCATGGAAACTTTAATTCCTCTCCAGATTAAAACTAAAAATAAGGACAACAATACTGCTGCTCCTATAAGACCTAGTTCCTCACAAACAATTGCAAATATTATATCATTATGGGCTTCAGGTATAAACCCAAGCTTTTGCCGACTTTCCCCTAATCCTAGACCAAATAACCCCCCCGAACCCACAGCATATAGGGATTGAATAGGCTGATAGCCTTTTCCCGTAGGGTCAATCCAAGGATCCTTCCAAATTTGTATTCTACTTAATCTATAGGCAAATTGAGGGAGCATAACAGCAACTGCACCAAATGCAGCAACCGGTATAGCAAATACAAAAAAGTACCAAACCTTGGGACTGGCAACAAAGAGCATAGCTACTCCTATGAACAAAACCACAATGGCAGTACTTAAGTTTGCAATACCAATCAAAACCACAGGAACTGCAATAAAGATAAGATAAAATAAAAGTCCCGTAAACTTTTTTAGCTTATTATGATTGTAAACTATTAGAAATGCTAAAAAGAATATAAGGGTGAGTTTTGCAAGCTCAGATGGCTGAAACCCTACAGTTCCAAATCCAAACCATCTTTTTTGTCCCTTAACTTCCTTACCTAAAAACAATACCAATACCAAAAGAACTTGGGAAATAAGATATAAAGGTACTGCCCATATTTTTAAGTTCTTATAATCATAGTTCATCATAAAAATCATGGCACAAAATCCAATCATAGACCATAATATTTGTCTTTTTAGAAAGTGGTACATATCATTATAATTATTTAAGGCATAGTAATAACTGGAGCTAAAAATCATTATTACCCCAAATAGAACCAGCAAACATACCGTAAATAAAATGGTGAAGTCACATTGAGTTCTTTTTATTTTTTTTCTTTGGTGTTTTTTGGATGCCGCAATATCCACTATATTCACCCTCTCAAGGCATAAACCGCCTGCTTAAATAAATTACCTCTTTCCTCATAACTTTCAAACATATCCCAACTGGCACAAGCAGGAGAAAGTAAAACATTATCCCCCTCAACTGCCAAATTCTTAGCTAAAACCACTGCCTCCCCTATGGAAGATACCCTCTTGATACTATAAAAGCCTTTTTCATTAGCGGTGCGAATAATTTTATCAGAAGTTTCCCCTAGAACGATTAAGGTTTTAACCTTATCCCCAAACTCATCTATCCATTGGGAAAAATCAGCTCCTTTATCCATTCCCCCTCCGATTAAAACAGTAGGAACTTTCATAGACCTAATGCCAGTAATGGCAGCATCCACATTGGTCGCCTTAGAATCGTTATAATATTCTACCCCATCTATCTTATCCACATATTCAATTCTATGCTCTACGCCTTTAAATTTTGTGAGAACTTCCTTAATCATTTTAACAGGTACCCCAATACAGCTGGCAATTGCCACCGCTGCTAAAGTATTCTCAATATTGTGATTTCCAAATATTCGCATTTCATCAATATCACAAATAGCTGTATCCTCACCAAAAAGTTTCAACCATATTTTATTATCTTTTAAAAATACCCCTGTATTTAATTCCTTTTTTCTACTAAAGGATACCACCATTGCCTTTGACTTGCTTTTCATTTTCTTGCATATTTCATCATCTTCATTAAGTATACAAAAATCACTTTGATCTTGGTTTTCAAAAATTCTTTCCTTTGTAGCGATATAATTTTCGAATGTCTTATGTCTATTTAAGTGATCAGGAGTAATATTTAATACTGCACTTATCTTGGGTTTAAATCTATGTATTGTTTCTAATTGAAAACTACTGATTTCCGCGACAACATAGCTTTCTCTTTTGATATTTCCTACCTGCTCAGTAAATGGAGTACCGATATTACCCACAATAAATGCATGGGAATTATATCTTTTCATAATCTCCCCTACCAGTGTTGTTGTGGTCGTTTTTCCATTGGTACCTGTAATAGCAATGATTGGGGCAGGACATAGGGAATATGCAAGTTCTACTTCCGACCATATGGGTATGTTAAGTTTTTCTGCCTCTTTTATAAATTTTAAATCCGTAGGCACCCCAGGACTTAATATAATTAAATCTTGGCAATGTATGATTTCTGTGGGATCTTCCCCAAGTATCATTTCTATTCCCATTTGCTCTAATACTTTTATCTCACCTTCTAAAGTAGTAATCAATTGGTCTTTCGTTTTCATATCTTGAATTTTTACCCTTGCTCCTAATCTTCGACATAGCTTAGCTGAATTTATTCCACTTCTTGCCATACCGATAATGAGTATTTTTTTCTTCTGCCATATCATACTGCTATTCCTCCACTTTATGAAATTACTTAAATCCCCAAGCCCAAAAGTCCTACTAGGCACATAATTGCCGTAGTAATACAAAAGACAGAAACTACTTTAGTTTCACTCCACCCAGATAATTCAAAATGATGATGAATAGGGGCCATTTTAAAAATCCGCTCCCGAGTCATTTTAAAATAACCTACTTGCAGCATTACTGAAATAGCTTCTATCAAATATATGATTCCAACAATAGCAATAAATATAGGTATTTTAAGGATAAACGCCGTAGCTACGACAAATCCCCCTAATGCTAAGGAGCCCGTATCCCCCATAAAAACTTTTGCGGGATGGGAATTAAAAAGTAAGAATCCAAGTAAACTCCCAACAACTGCAGCCCCTATAGGCAAAATGCTACTGTTTTCTCCCCAGCTTACAATGGTAAAAAAAGTGGCAATTAATACTGTAACACTAGAAGCTAAACCATCTAAACCATCGGTCAAATTCACTCCATTTACCGTACCTAACATAGTAACAACTAAAAAAGGTATAAACCACCATATACCAAGCTCCATTTCCTTCCCCCCCGAAAAGGGGATAAGGGTTTTTGTTCCAATACCTGATATATATAAAATATAGTATGCAAAGCTCCCTGTTATAATGAGTTGCGCTATTATTTTTTGGTATGCCCTTAGACCTAAAGATCGTTTCATAACTACTTTAATGAAATCATCTATAAATCCAATAACGCCGAATCCTAAGGTAACTAGTAGAACCGCTATTCCATCTGTATTACCCTTTATAAATAGTAAAGAAGTAAGTAAAATACTTATAAGAATTATTATTCCACCCATGGTCGGGGTTCCTGCTTTTTTAAAATGGCTTTTTGGCCCGTCATCCCTTACATACTGTCCAAGTTTTAGTCTGCTTAAAAAGGGAATCAAAATGGGGCTTAATATCAAATTAATCAAAAATGAAATAAGTGCCGCATATATTGCTCCTTTATCCATAATGTTACTTCACCTCTTTTAGTTTTTCTACCGTTTCCTCTAGATGTATTCCTCTTGATGCCTTAAACAATACCATATCCTGATAGGCAATAAAGTCTTCTAGGTATCTCCAAAGTTCCTGCTGAGTTGAAAACATTTTTACCTTATTATTACTCATACCATCATCAATAGCTCCACGGATAATATGTTTTGCCTCATTTCCTATACAAAATAAATAATCTATGTCCCTTTTGGCTACATATTTTCCTACTTCCTCATGGGCCTGGGATGAAAAGCTGCCCATTTCCAACATATCTCCTAATATAGCAATCTTTCTCTTTCCTTCATTTGATTCACTGAGTACATCAATAGCTGCTTTCATAGACTGTGGGCTTGCATTATAGGCATCATCAATAATATAAATTCCCTTTTTCGTTTTGGATATATCCATTCTCATTCCAGAAGCCTTATATTTAAGAAGGCCATTTATTATTTCCTGTATGGTTAATCCCAATTTAAGCCCAATAGCAAAAGCAACAAGAGCATTATAAACCATATGTTTCCCTGGAGAGGGTATATGTATTGGAATTTCTTGATTATCAAAAACAACTACCGCATCTATCCCGGTTATTCCTTTTTGATGTATATCTTTTGCATAAATATTGTTATGGGTTCCTAATCCAAAATATATTGTATTAAAGGGGCTTTTACTATTTAGATTTATAAGTAAATTATCGTCCCCATTAAGTACTGCTATACCTTCTTTTGGAACATAATCAAATATTTCACTTTTAGCTTTTAAAATTCCTTCTCTGCTGCCCAAATTTTCAATATGAGACACACCTATGTTTGTAATGATTGCTATATCAGGCTTTGCAATCCTGCTAAGATTATGAATTTCTCCAAAATGATTCATACCCATTTCAATGATTGCTGCTTCATGATGTCCATTTAATCTAAAAACTGTTAAAGGTACCCCTATTTCATTGTTAAAATTCCCTTGAGTCTTTAATATGTTATAGCGTTCACCAATTACGGATGCAATCATATCCTTTGTACTAGTCTTTCCAACACTTCCTGTTATAGCAATAACCGGAATAGGAAAAAGCGAACGATAAAATGCCGCTAAATCCATCAGGGCTTCTTTGGTATCTTCTACTACTATTAATCCTTTATCATTTGGAACTATTACATCCTCCCTGTTGCTGATACAAATTTTGGCCCCCTTATCAAATGCCTGTGGAATAAAATTATGTCCATCGAATTTTTCACCTGAAAGGGCAACAAACAAATCCCCTTCTGAAATTTTTCTTGTATCCGTAGCTATCTCCTTTATAATTATATCCCCAGCATTTTCTAGATTATCATTTAAAATCAGCCTACCATTTACTGCAGTAACAATCTCACTTAATTTTATTGCAACCATATGAATTATCCTCCTGAAGAATTGCTCTTACCTCTTCGGCGTCGTCAAAATGATGAACTTTATCTTTGATAATTTGATAGTTTTCATGGCCTTTTCCTGCGATTAATACTATATCATTTTCACTTGCATTATGGATTGCTTTTTTAATTGCTTTTTTCCTATCTGCTATCTTTTCATAAGGGCAATCCGTTTCCCTTATACCCTCTTCTATCTCATTGATTATTGCTTCTGGTTCTTCAGATCTTGGGTTATCGGAGGTAATAATGCAATAATCAGAGTAAATCCCTGCTATTTTCCCCATAATGGGTCGCTTACTTTTATCCCTATCTCCTCCGCAGCCGAATACGGTTATAATTTTCCTTTTTGCAAACTCTCTAATGGATTTAAGTACATTTTCTAATCCGTCTGGGGCATGGGCATAATCTACTATTATGCTAAAGCCTGAATTGCTTTGTATGGTTTGAACCCGCCCTGGGACTCCCTTCATGTTTTCCAGAGCAGTTTTAATCACCATTACAGGAATTCCTAAATAATAAGCAGAAGCAATGGCTCCTAGAGCATTATATATATTAAATCTTCCAATGGTATTTAGTTTAAATCTAATAGCTTCATTATCAATGTTAACTGTAAACTGAATTCCCCTAGAGCTCATCTGAATATCATAGGCCCTAAAATCTACTTCCTTTTCAATTCCAAAAGTTATAATCTTACAATTTGATTGCCTTATAATTTCTTCGGCATGGGGATCATCCCTATTAATAATTCCGTATTTACACTTTTTGAAAAGTTTCCCCTTGGCATTTCTATAGTTTTCCATGGTTTTATGGAAATCCAGGTGATCTAAGGTAAGATTTGTAAAGATTCCTACTTCAAAATTACAAGCAGCTACCCTATCCAATTCAAGAGCGTGGGATGAAACCTCCATTATAATGTGGGTTGCATCTTCTTTATTCATTTGAGAGAACAAGGACTGCAAATCTAAGGATTCTGGTGTTGTCCTTTCTGCTTCGACAGCCCTTTCCCCGATTCGGTTTTCGATGGTTCCAATAATTCCAACCTTATAATTGTGTTCTTCTAATATTTTCCCGATTAAAAACGTCGTGGTGGTTTTACCGTTGGTTCCTGTAACCCCTATTAATTGAATATTATTTGTGGGATATTTATAAAATGCTGCTCCAATGTAAGACATTGCTTTTCTTGTATTGCTTACTTTAATAACCGTAATATCCCTTGGGATGTCTTTAACTTCCTTTTGGACTATAAGGGCTACTGCCCCCCTTTTAATAGAATCAAACGCATAATTATGCCCATCCACCTTGAATCCCTTAATACAAATAAAGAGAGTATCCCCTCCCACTTGTCTTGAATCATAGGCGATGGAACCTATTTCAACATCAGCATTTCCTTGCAGTATTTCATAATCTATATCCTGTAATAAGTCTTTAAGCCTCATATTATCCTCCTAGTTCTTAGGAATTATTACCGCATTATTATAACATACTGATTTATAAAGAACCAACAACAAACACCATTTTTATAGGAAGCAGAAATAAATTACTCACTGGTATAAATAATTACTTTACTCTTTGGATTAACTTCTTCCCCTACAAGTGGGAATTGGTCTTTTATTTTTTTGCCATTTCCTATTAATTCATTGCCTAGATTAATCTTTTTCAATTCCTTTACTGCTTCATTGACTTCTTTATTTATAAGATTAGGTACAATGACCTTTTCTATTTCATCCATTTTTAATTCTTTTTCTGTGTATTTTGCTTCAATATTTAAATAAGGAAGTATATTTTCTAAAACTTCCTTCATAACAGGTCCCGCCACTGTCCCTCCATAGTAGATGCCCTGGGGTTCGTCTATAATTATCAATGCCATAACCTGCGGATTTTCTGCGGGAGCAAAGGCAAGAAAGGATGCGATATACTTTTTACTGCTTCTGGGTAATTTTTCTGAAGTGGCAGTTTTACCACCTATGCGAAAACCTGGAATGTAGGTTTTGTTTCCTGTTCCTTCTGCAACTACACTTTCTAATATCTTTTTCATAGTTTCAGAGGTTTCCTTAGATATTACTTGTTTCCCTTTTTCAAATGAAATTTCTTTAATCACTTTTCCTTCTTCATCTATAATTTTAGATGCAAAATGGGGGGTTATAAGATATCCTCCGTTGACTGCTGCAGAAGATGCTCTTAGAAGTTGCAGCGGTGTTATCTGAAATGACTGTCCAAAAGACATTGTAGCAAGTTCCACGGGACCTATTTTCTTTAAATCATGCATAATGCCTACTGCTTCCCCTGGCACATCTATCCCCGTTTTTTCATTAAAACCAAATAACTTCATGTATTGATAAAATTTCTTAGCACCCACTCTTTCTGCTGTTACCATAAAAACAGGGTTGCAGGAATTTTGTACCCCTTGAAGAAATGTCTCTGATCCATGGGCCCTTGGATATCTCCAACACTTAATCATTCTCCCACCCACAGTATGATAACCCTTGCAATGAAAAGGTGAATTTATATCTATTACTTTTTCCTCCAGCCCCATAGTTGAGGTCATAATTTTAAAGGTGGAACCTGGCTCATATGTATCATTGATGGCGAAATTACGCCACATTGTGTTTAATTTCTTATATTGATCTTCAGTATTTAGGTGGTCCCATATTTCATTTAACGATGGATCATTAATAGTAAAAGGTTCGTTTAAGTCATAATCCGGTTTATTTGCCATGGCATATATTTCACCATTTTGTGGATTTAAAATTATTATACTTCCCCTTTTTGCACTTTTTGCCTTTACTGCTTTATCTAAGGCTTGCTCCGCATACTGCTGGATGGTTAAATCAATGGTGGTTACTAAATGGTTACCTGGAACAGGTTCTATCCTTTTTTCGGAGCTGCCTTCTATTTTTCTTCCCTTTCCATCGGTTTCCATTAGAATTTTTCCGGGGCTACCTTTTAAATATTCATCATATTTCACTTCTAATCCTATAATACCCTGATTATCTTTTCCGACAAATCCTATGACATGAGAGGCTAGGTTACTATAAGGATAATATCTTTTAGAGTCTTCATCTATTTTTACCCCAGGCAGATTTAACTTTCTTATTTCATCGGCTACTTCTTTATCGACTTTTGATTGAATCCTTTCAAGGGCAAGTACCTTTGCAACCTTTTTCCTTACAAATTCATACTCCAAATCAAGCTTCTTAGAAAGTACCCTAGAAACTTCTTCTTCATCTTCAATCTGTGCATGGATTACCCCTATGGTAGTCACCGTAGCACTTTTTGCCAGCTCTATTCCGTTTCTATCATAGATGGTGCCCCTTTGGGGGGATATAAGCCTGTCTCTTGTATGTTGTTCATAGGCTAATTCCTGAAGAAAATCCCCCTCCGCAATCTGTAAATAGGCTATTCTAAGTATCAATCCTATGATTGATATTGTAAATACGAACAAAAAAAATAATAGTTTCTGCTTCATTTTTACGGTCGGCTTAATCATATTATTCCCCCATAATTGTATAGACTATTATTATCATTCTATTTCAATCATGGGGGCATTATTCTATCTTTTGTGCTTATTCTGTGATTTCATGGTCTATCTTCTCTTCTGTATTTTCCTCATTGCTTTCTGAAAGATATAATTTAATGGTTGTACCTTGTGGAAGCATTGTTCCCGGTTTGGGGAACTGCTCCTTTATGATATTTCCTATACCAATGCCTTCATAGCTTAGTCCCTTAATAGTAAGGTCCATATCCACCTCTAAAAGGTTTAATCCTTTATAATCTGGCAATTCCACATTTGATGTTTTTTCAATTTCTTCCGTTGTAGAAGGTTCTATTCCCATATAAGGCAAAACATTTTGGAATATTTCCTTGGCTACAGGAGCTGCTGTTCCACTTCCTTCAGAATAATATTTTGTTTCATCTAAAAGCACCAGCACAATAATCTGTGGGTTTTCTACAGGGGCATATCCAATAAAAGAAAGGACATATTTCCCTTCTTCCCTAGGTAACTTTTCCGCCGTTCCCGTTTTTCCACCAATCCTATATCCTTCTACCTTTGCCTTTTTACCTGTCCCACCATCAACGACAGATTCTAAATAGTTTCTGAGCACTTGGGAACTTTCCTTAGAGATAACTTTCCTTTTTAGAATAGGGGTTGTTTCGTTTATTGCGCTGCCATCCTCAGAAACAATTTGCTTAACAATATATGGCTGCATTAAATTTCCCCCATTTATAACAGCTGCAAATCCATTGAGCATTTGGATAGGGGTTACGTTAAAGGATTGACCAAAAGAACTGGTAGCTAATTCTACCGGTCTTAAGCCATCCAGATTATGCAAAATTCCCAGGGCTTCTCCCGGCAAATCAATTCCTGTTAATTCTCCAAAGCCAAACAACTTTTGGTAATGATAAAAAATATCCGGTCCCATTTTTTCTGCAATATCCATCATGGCAATATTACAGGAATTAGCCAAAACTTCTTCTAGGGTCTGTACCCCGTGCCCAGATGTCTTCCAACATCCTATATTCCGCCCGTATACATTTTTATGCCCCAAACATTCAAAGGTGTCATTTATCGAGATTATATTTTCTTCTAAGGCAGCTGCAAGTACCAAAGGCTTAAATGTGGAGCCCGGTTCATATGTATCGCTTACGTTGTAATTTCGCCAAATCTTATTTAATCTTTCTAACTTTTGTTTATCATTTAAATCTTTCCAATCCTTATTTCCATCATATTCACTTAGGTCATTATATTTATTAGGATTGTAGGCTGGATATGCAGTCATTGCCAGTATCTCACCGGTATTAGGATTCATAACAATCACTGAAGCATTCTTAGGCTGATGCTCATGAATCGCCTTTTCCAAAGCTGTTTCTGCAAAATGCTGGATTGTTTCATCTATGGTTAGTACAATTGTATTTCCCTGTTTAGCAGGGATATTTTCTTCCGTAATGTACTTACCTTCCTTTAGCATGGGAAATACCCGACCGGGGATTCCATTAAGCCGTTGATCATATTGTTGCTCTATACCATATTGGGCTTCTTTATTCCTATTAACAAATCCCAGTATATGAGAAGCCGATTCGTTTTTTAAATAATTTCTAACCGAATCCTCTTCTAACCACACCCCTTTTAATTCTTCCTCTTTAATCTTTTGCGCCATATCGACTTTTATTTGCTTGGCAATCACTTCATACCTAGAATTTGGATTTTTTAATATTCTCTCATTTAGATTCTCAAAGGGTATGTTTAAGAGGTTTCCTATAGTTTCTAATATCTTCTTTCTTTCTTCTTCAGGGACCTGTTCAATCAATATGTTGGAATCTAATATAACATTGTATACAATTGTACTTAAAGCCAAATCATGATAATTCCTGTCAACAATAGAACCCCTATTGGGGTAAATAATTTGTTCTGTATTTAGTCTTTGTAATACAGCCTTTTCCTCATATACTGCTCCATCTACATATTTAATATATCCTATTCGATACATTAAAAATAGGATGGAGGATACAAAAAACAATAATATCCCAAAGTTTCTTCTTCTCATCTGCCGCATTAGTTTATTCATTTCTTCACTCTTTCCAGTTTAAGAAGTCAAAAAAGCTAGCAGCTACAAAGTCTTTATTTGTTGTTTCTTCCTCTAATTGCTTTATATTTTTTTCCGGCTGATAATAAGCTGTATAGCTTATTTTGGGAATGTTTATGTATACTATTTGATGGGGTGCAGGTTCTATCATTCCTAGGCCTTGTATTGCTTTTTCCTTAATAGCTGTAAGGTCAATACTTCCTGCTATTTCTGATTTTAAAAGGGCATTGGTATTTTTAATTTCTTTTAAATCTGATTTCATTGTATTGATTTCTTTTTGGTTAAAAGCAATGGATGCGTACTGTCCCATAAGAAATAAACATCCTATAAAAATCAAAAATACATTCCCTACCAACCTTAATCTATATGATACAGTCCTTTTAGCTTTTTGAATCTTTTCCTTTTTGGAATAATGGGTATATAATTCCCCATTATCCTCTTGCGCTAGGATATCATGTATATGGGTGTTGATTTTAGGTGCGGCGCTCCCAAATATATATTGTTCCTGATTGTACCTTCTTGACATTATAATTCCCCCAAAATTATAATTTTTTTAAAATCCTTAACTTTGCGCTTCTTGACCTAGGATTACATTCTATTTCTTCTTCCGTAGGTACAATAGGCTTTCTGGTAATTACTTTAACTTGTCCTTTTTTCCCACAAACACATATAGGAAATTCCGGCGGACAGGTACATGGATTTTCTAAATTTTTAAATGTTTGTTTAACAATCCTATCCTCTAAGGAATGGAATGTAATTATACAAAGTCTCCCATCAGGGGCCAGTACATCTATAATATCCTGTATGGATTGCTTTAAGATTTCCAATTCTTTATTTACCTCTATTCGTATTGCTTGAAAAGTTCTTTTAGCAGGATGAGGGCCATTTTTCCTAGCCCCTGCCGGTATGGCTTTTTTTATAATCTCCACCAATTGGTAGGTGGTTTCAATCGGCGTTTTGCTTCTTTCATCCAAAATAAATCTTGCTATTCTTTTCGCCCATCGTTCTTCACCAAAGTTTTTGATGATATTTTCCAAACCCGCTTCACTATATTCGTTAACCACTTCTTTTGCGGTAAGGGCTTTGTTTTGATTCATCCTCATATCCAAAGGAGCATCATGCATATATGAAAATCCCCTTTGTGGCTCATCTAACTGATAAGAAGAAACCCCTAAATCTAGAAGCATTCCGTTAATATAATCAATTTCTAGTTCTTCTACTATTCTCCTTATGTTTGAAAAATTATCATTAACTAAGGCAATGTTTTTGCCCTTATCTAATAGCTTTATCTTAGAGGCTCTAATTGCATCCATATCTTGGTCTATACCGATAAACCGCCCCTTATCATTTAACTTCTTACATATCTCTTCTGAATGACCTGCTCCACCCATTGTTCCATCAATGTAAATTCCGCTAGGGTCAATTTCTAATCCTTCTATACATTCATTTAATAGTACTGATACATGATGAAAATTCATCTTTTCACCTCATCATAGTTATATTCCTAATTCCTGCATGTTTTCAGCTAAATCATTGGCATCAAAATCTTCATCGTTGTTATATGCTTCCCAATTATCCTTACTCCATATTTCTACTCTGTTTGTGACACCAATGAATATAACGTCTTTTTCTAGTTTACAGTAACTTCTTAAATTATTAGGAATTAATATTCTTCCCTGCTTATCGATTGTACATTCTATGGCTCCTGCAAGAAAAAATCTAACAAACTTTCTAGCATTTGAATTAGTTAGCGGAAGGGCATTTAGTTTTTCTTCAAATACCTTCCATTCCAAATAGGGATACACAAAAAGGCAGTTATCCAATCCTTTTGTCACAACAAAAGTATCCCCTAGTTCATCCCTAAATTTAGATGGAACTATGAGACGTCCCTTAGCATCAATGGTATGTTGGTATTCTCCCATAAACATATATATCCCACCTTAGGGGGTATTCTACCACTTCCCCCCACTTTCAACCACTTTCTACCTCATATTGTAGTATGACAGGCTTTTTTTTTCAAGTATTTTTAGGAAAAAATAAAAGGAGATAGGAATTATTTCCTATCTCCAAGCAATAAAATTGCTTATAGCCTTATACTTTCAATTGTTTTGTGCGATAAGTTTGATCATAATATAGAACAATTAACTTGTCCAATTCTGTACTTAGTTTATAAATTTCTTGATAACTTTTATCCCCTACGATTAAATCATCTAATTTTTCCCGTAGAAGAGTAATTTCCCCATAAACATTATTCATTTTCTCACCCCGTTTTTATAATCCCCATAATAAAAAACTTAAAACTTTTATCTCTATTGTTCTAAAATTATTATAATACTTTATAAATGAAAAATCAACATATTTTTACACATTTTTCCCATTTCTATGTTTCTTTTGTATTTCTCCTCTTATATACAATCATTGATATTGAAATTAGGACTAATACAATCGATACAATTTGGGATATAGCAATCCCCGTATTTCCAACCATCAACTGATCAACCCTAATGCCCTCAATCCAAGTTCTTCCACAGCCATAGCCTACCAAGTACAGTAAAAATAATTCTCCATCAAATTTTTTCTTTTTCCTATACCATAGTAATAAAAGACAAACACCCAAATTCCATATTGATTCATATAAAAAAGTCGGATGTACTTGTATATATTCTACCCCTTCATATGTGTAGATATTATTAAGTATATTTTCTGTAAGGGGCTGTCCCATTACGTTTTGTTTCATTAAACGCATTGCAAATAAAGAATCGGTATATCGTCCAAACACCTCTTGATTAAAGAAATTCCCCCATCTTCCTATTGCCTGTCCCAATACTAGGCTTGGGGCAGCTGTATCTGCTAATAACCCAAATGATATGTTTTTCTTCTTTGTAAATATCCATGCCACAAGAATAGAGGCTAAAATCCCTCCATAAATAGCTAGACCACCTTCTCTAAAGGCAAAAATCTCTAAAAGATTGTCCTTATAATCGTCCCAAGAAAAAATAACATAGTATAATCTCGCTCCAATAATTGCAGCAATTATACTATACATCAAAAAATCAATGTAATCATCTGGGTTTTGATTTGTTTTCTTTGCTTCTCTTAGGGCAAGTAATAATCCACTTATAACTCCTAATCCTATAAGTACTCCATATCGATATATAGGAAATCCAAAAACTCTCAGGGCCACAGGGTCTAATTTGCTAATTTTAATCCCTAAATGTGGAAACCATACTTCCGGTGCCTTAACCATAATCTTCCCCCTTTTCTTTAGTCTACTTAATTATAGTTATTTTTTTCTAAAATGTAAAATATAATTCATGAAAAGCAAATTAAAATCATTTTATACAGTTGGGGTAACTCTTCTAATAATAGCTCCTAGTTCTTCTGATAGACCATTAATTGGCCTACCCTTATTTATGCCTTTTGATATGTCTATAATTCTTTCAACGATTTCCGGGGATGATGTAATGGATATATTTTTCAAGGAAGCATCCATTAAAAAAGTTTCCTTTTCAACTTTTTTCTTTATCTGATTAACTTGCTCTTCGCCGGTATTAGTCCCTAAGCTTAATCCTATTAATGCTGTATTACCTGTTATAACTACGGTTGTTTTTTCTACTTCCGGCAATCGTGCGATTTTTTCTGCAATGCGATTTGCTCTTTGGGTATTATATTCCATGTCAAAATAAGTATTAGTTCTTCTTTCAACTTCTTCAGGAGTATTATAAGGATTAGGATTATTAAACTCTTCTATAGAGCCTTTTGTTTTTATCATATCCTTACCAATGTAATTTTTTATATTAGTACATCCACTTAATACTAGTACAAACATAGCTATATAATTAAAAATATATTTATTTTTAGACATATTTCCACCTCCATCTGTAGTATTTGAAAATTCTAAGGTTTTTAAAGTAGAAAAGTATGCTCATTTCCCCATTCATTTCATCCCTTATCTATTAATAAAGCGAATAAAAACTATTATTAATAAAATACTAATAAAAAATGTTTTCTTTTTCTAAGGTTTGATTTATGATAAAATGATTTTAAAGTTCTATCTTTAATCAAAATATTAAATTAGGAGGAATAAATATGTACACCAAAGCCAAAAAGCGTCATTACAGAGTAGCACAAAAAGAGGTGGAACAATCCCCTGCTAAAGGCATTTTTATCGAAAATAATAAAAAACAGCAATACATTCTTTTTGCTGTAGGTATGTTTGTCTTTACCTTCATACAGGGATTTATTGTAGGATATCTGGTATCAAGGGATTAACAAAAAATGCACAATGATTTCATTGTGCATTTTTTATAGGATTGATTAAATCAAATCCTTTGGGTATAATGTAATTTTGAATTGGTTATACGTAAAAACCTCTTTAATTGAAAATGAAAGGAAGTATTGTTTATGAAGCTTGGTATTGTTGGTCTTCCTAATGTAGGAAAGAGCACATTATTTAATTCTCTTACAAAAGGAGGGGCAGAATCGGCTAACTATCCTTTCTGCACGATCGATCCTAATGTCGGCATTGTACCCGTTCCTGATGAGAGGCTGAACCCTTTAGATGAGATGTATCATGCAGAGAAAGTAACCCCTGCAGTTATTGAATTCGTAGATATTGCAGGACTTGTAAAAGGAGCAAGTAAGGGGGAAGGATTAGGCAATAAGTTTCTATCCCATATTCGTGAGGTAGATGCTATAGTTCATGTTGTCAGATGTTTTGATGATACGAATATTATCCATGTAGAAGGTTCCATAAATCCAATCCGTGATATTGAAACCATAAATTTGGAACTTGTTTTTTCTGACCTTGAAATCATAGAGCGCAGAATTCAAAAGACACAAAAAGCTGCTAAAGCCGATAAATCCCTTCAAAAAGAGCTAGAGATATTAGAATATCTAAAAAAAGAATTAGAAGATGGTAAATGTGCTAGGAGCATTGGTTTTGATTCTCAAGAAGAAAAGGACTTTGTGGCATCTCTTGATCTTTTAACCTATAAACCTGTGCTATATGCAGCTAATGTAACAGAGGATGATTTAATTTCAAATGGTAAGGACAACCCTTATGTACAGACCGTCCTTGATTATGCCAAAACAGAAAATTCTGAGGTCTTTGTTATTTGTGCAAAAATTGAAGAAGAGATAGCTGAACTAGATGATGATGAAAAGAAAGTATTTCTAGAAGACTTAGGAATCTATGATACCGGTCTTGAAAGACTCGTTGCAGCTAGTTATAAATTATTAGGTCTTATAAGTTATTTAACTGCCGGCCCAAAAGAAGTACGAGCTTGGACGATTATTAGGGGTACAAAAGCTCCCCAAGCAGCAGGTAAAATCCATTCCGATTTTGAGAGAGGTTTTATCCGAGCAGAAATTGTATCCTATAATGACCTAATGAAATGTGGAAATTATACAACAGCTAGGGAAAAAGGACTGGTAAGATTAGAAGGTAAAGAATATATAGTTCAAGATGGCGATATTATATTATTTCGTTTTAATGTATAAAAACAGGGGCAATAATGCCCCTGTTTTATTCTATTTCATCCATAACTTCTTTATATTCTCCCCCATCATCTTTACTCTTCTTATTTCCAAAATTAAATTTAGATAAAACCCCTGGAATCATATCGATGAGTTTATTAACACTATCTTGACTCTTAACATTAATAAGTTGGGTCGAGCCATCCTTTATTAGCAAAATAGCACTAGGAGTTATCTTAGCCCCTAATCCTCCCATTCCTGAATCCTTGTTTTCTCCCTTTTCCGTTTTACCCCCTGATGCTCCAGCTCCAACTCCAAAACTTACATCAACTAGCGGAATAATCATAGCATCCTCTACCTTCATAGGTTCTCCCACAACTGTTTTTGTTGATACAAAGTTTTCTAATTGTCCAAAAAGAGCTTCAAAGTTATTCTTCAAGTTCGATTCCATTATTATCTTCCTTTCGTTTTCTAAGGTATAGTTTTATAATATTCTTTATAGGTTTTTTAAGTAGGTACACTATAATATGCCCTATGATTACGCCTATTGAAAACTTCCCTTTACCTTTTATCTCTCCTATGAATATTTCCTTATCAAAATTTCCTTTAATATGTACACTGTTTCCAAAATACGGCTTTATTATTCCTATTAAGCCTAAAGTATATCCCGTATGGGAAGGGTCCTTGAAACCAAATTCCGCATGCAGATAAAAATCACGGGGCATAATATGAAGAATTAAATTCTTAATCAATTCATAAGTATGCGAAACAACCTCCTTTTTATGGGGATAGTCCATTAATTCTTTTATACCAAAACTATCTTTTTCCTCCACCTGCTCTTTTGCCTCTTCTATTGTATCTTCCTTAAATGCTTTAGCCGACTCATTTATTTTTTTGATAGGCTTTGCAATCTTTTTATGCTGAATCCTTCTAGTTTCTTTTTTTATGCCCTCTTTTTTTTCGCAATTTTCCTTGCTTTTATCTTTAGTTTTAGCATCTGATTCTTCGTCTACCTTAACAACATCCTTTATGGTATCTTTTTTTATTAAAGTTTTTCCAAATAAACGGAAAAGTTTTTTTGTCATCTTAGATTCTTTTACTACATAATGATAATACATTAGATTGATAAACCATGTTATTTTCAAGTCTACATCTGTATCTTTACTTCCTAAAATATGAATAGAGTATCTAACAGGAACAAACAAAATAATCAGTACTCCAAGGAGCAGTATCCCCAATACAATACCTAGTATAATTCCTATATATTTTAAAATAGATAGTAAAATCAACCATATTGACATTCAAATGCTCCTAATCTAATGCAAAAAATTCTCTAATCTTTAAAGGGTCCTTATACTCCTTATAAACACAAGCCATAATTTGCCTTGTTAATTCAAAAGCTTCGTCCCTACTGCTGGCAATGCCAATAATCTTATACTTTTCCTTAGAATAGATGTCTTTGATCATTTCCCTACTGCTTAATATCTCCATAAGATGATGGGGTTTATCCCCGACACAAAGACAATAAATATTCTTTAGGGGGAGATTATTTGCAATGGTTTTAAGGATTTTATCCTTATTCTTTATCGTTTCCCCAATATAACACCTTTTAGCAATAATCATACGCATTCCTCTTTCATTTGGGTAAACAGCTTATTTATATTAATCTTTGACCAATTCAAAATACATTATAACAAAAATAAAAAATAAAGTCACGATATTCGTGACTTTATTGCAAAGCTGCCTCTAATTTAGGTATATGTTCCCTAGGAAACAATCTTAAAAGCTGCATATATTGTTCTTGATTTAATCCCTGTGTAGATACATATATGTCAATCTTTTGTTCTACATCACCTTTTTGGAAACGTTGTTTCAACTGTTCAAACTGTTGTAGGTCCATGTGGAATACACTCCTTTAATAGATTTTCTCTCTTAGTATATACCACAATAAATAATCTATTCTATCGTATAATAAACAACTAATCTTTAAAATAAGCTCCTATAAACTAATCTGAAATAAAGTAAACCCCTAATAAAACTAGTACTGTTCCAAATATCTTACCCATACTCAATTTTTGATTTCTTAAAATAATAAAATCCATATAAAGGCTGCTTAAAATTTGTGCAGCAACTATCATGGTTAAGGTTATTGTCATTCCCAGCTTGGGTATAGCCTTGGTTACAAAATAAATTATAAATGCCCCAAATATCCCACCAATAAGATATTGTAGCTTAACATTAAATATTTTGGTATATTCCCTTAAGGTTCCACCGGTTATATTTATGAGAAGCATCACTATTAATCCCACCAACAAACTATGTAAACTTGCTATTTTAGGATTTACAGCCTTTCCTAATTGTGCATTAATATCCGCTTCTAAAGTAGTGAATATTCCTGCTGCTATGGCTAATATATATGGTATAATCTCATGAATCATCGTTAATCACCCCATATTCCTTACTTATGGGATTATATTAAATAAAATGCGTAATTATTACTAATCACTTAATAATATATATGAACAAAGAAAAACACCCACCAAAAGTGAATGTTTAATATATGTAAATGAGCAAATCTATAAGCCGAGTTCTGTATTAGACGGTCATCTATCTAGGCATATAGTTACCTATACACTCAAGCAACCTACCATGGAACGGGACGGGCAGCCCCATATGTTCTTTTATGTGGTTTTGCTCCAGGTGGGGTTTACATAGCCTCCCAAGTCGCCATGGGAGCGGTGAGCTCTTACTTCACCTTTCCATCCTTACTGCCTTATCAAAGATAAGGCTAGCGGTTTATTTCTGTTGCACTTTCCTTAGAGTCGCCTCCACTGGGGGTTACCCAGCACCCTGCCCTTTGGAGCTCGGACTTTCCTCAAGTACGACCTCACGGTGCTGTACTTGCGACCATCTGACTTACTCATTTTTTATTAAATTTGTCCTATTATATTATCATGATTACTTATGCTAGTCAAATACAATTTCTTCTAGTGAAAGCAACTTCCTCCAATAAATTCTCGTATAATAGAGTTTTGTGGTACCACTTCACTGCTTACCCCTAAGAAGTAATCTAAAAATTTAAACAACCGTTTTGCCTCCGAGTAATATTTGGATTTAGGATCTACCTTAAAAAGGAGAGGTTCTGCATATTGCTTTAATACTGCCAGTTCGTAGATTAGGGCTGAGTTAAACATAACATCCGCTTCTTCCTGATAAGGAAAGATATTTTTTTCTTCCCCTCTCCTAACAGAAGGCCACAGTTCCATAGTTCTTTCTGCATTAGTTCCACGATATTGATTATCCCTTATCATTCTTCTAAGAAGTCTAGTATCTGTCGTAGGAATTCTATTATGATCGTCCACATTCAACTGTGTTAAGGCGCTTATATAAATTTTAAACTTATTTTCTCTCGGGACATCCGCAGTTAGTTTTTCGTTAAGACCATGAATCCCTTCTATAATCAAAACATCGTTAACATCCATTTTAATCTTTCTACCTTTGTATTCTCTTTTCCCCGTCTTAAAATTAAAGGAAGGAATGCTAACGATTTCTCCATTTAGAAGGCTTGTTAGGTTTTCGTTAAAAAGCTTAACATCTATAGCCTCTAAAGCTTCAAAATCATACTCTCCATTTTCATCCCTTGGGGTATACTCCCTGTCCACAAAGTAATCGTCTATGGAAATAGCATGTGGACTCATACCATTTACTCTTAACTGGATAGAGAGCCTTTGGGCGAAAGTAGTTTTACCGGATGAGGAGGGTCCTGCTATTAAAATCACTCCTATTGAGTCTCTTTTTTCTGCAATCATATCGGCAATATGGGCAATTTTCTTTTCGTGGAGGGCTTCCGAAATCCTAATTAGTCCTCCTATTCCCTGTTCTGCTATCACATCATTTAATGCTCCAACGGTATCAACCCTCATAATCCTTCCCCAGGCTTTGTATTCCATGAAAACTTGGAATAATTTCGATAAAGGTTCATATTCTGAAAGCTTTTCCGGGGTTTTTATAGTTGGGAACTGTAGTATAAATCCAGGGGTATGGTTAATGAGTCTGAATATTTTTAGATACCCAGTACTAGGGACCATGTATCCATAAAAGTAATTTTTAAGTTCCCCTAATTGGTATAAGTTTACCATGGAAGACCTTCTGTATTTAAATAAATTTCTTTTATCATCCATACCGTTTTGCTCGAAAATTGTCATTGCCTGTTCTAGGGGAATGGACATTTTTTCGAAAGGAATATCTTGTTCTGCTATTTTCTTCATTTTATCTTCTATTTGGCCTAGTAATTCTTCAGATAAATTATCCATCCCCAGCAATTCGCAATAAAATCCATCTCCCATGGAATGGTGAATTATAACATTTTCATCCTTAAGTACCTGTCTTGCAGCATAGATTAATAGAAATGATAAACTCCTTTGATAAATTCTCATTCCATCTATAGTAGTTAAATCAATGAATTCGATATTACAGTCTTTGGTAATTTGGCTTCTTAATTCTTTAATTCTATTATCTATTTTTGCAGCAACAATTGTAGATTCATAATTATCTTGCATTTCCTTTGCAATTTCTTCTAACTTGATTCCCTTTTCATAATCTTTAGTTTCTCCATTTGGAAAGGTAATTCTAACTTTTGTTTGTTCACCGGTTAATTTCATAATCCTTTTCCTCCCATTATTTTAGATACTACTTCTATTGCAGATTAATCAGATATGGAAATCTACCCTAGGATAATCCTAATAGGATGCCTCTTATATGACCTTGAAGGGGTCCCCATTGATTTGGGAAGTCTTAATATTTAATCCTGAATGTTCGTTTTGAAGCTTTTTTAAATATTGTTTAATAACGGGTACAATTATATTTTCCGTTCCATAATGTCCAGCGTCAATAAGCGTAATTCCCATTTCTAATGCCTGTTGCGCCTCGTGGTATTTGATATCTCCTGTTATAAACAAATCTGCTTTTTTATTTACAGCATCCTTTAGATATGACATACCACTTCCGGTAGTTATTGCAACCTTACTTATTATACTACTTTCATTCCCTACTAATTTTATGTTTGAAAGGCCCAACTTATTTTTAACAAGTTCACCATATTCCTTTAATGTAGAGGTTCTTTTTAAAGTTCCTATTCTCCCCATACCCTGTATATATTCTTCATTGGAACTATGCAAATGATTTTCTGATAAAACCGACAGGTTCTCTAATTCAAGGATTTTGGCCAATGTATCATTGGTTCCTCCAAATGCACTATCTAAGTTGGTATGGGCCGAATATATCCCAATATTATTTTGAATTAACTTGTATATACTTCTACCTAAAGCCATATCCTTTCTAATAGATTTTATAGGTTTAAAAATAAGTGGATGATGGGTAATGATTAAATCCGCTTTTACTTTGATTGCCTCATCAATAACTTCCGGTATGGCATCGAGGGCTATCAAAATCGTATGAATTTCTGCTTCCATATCTCCAATTATTAGCCCTACATTATCCCATTCTTCTGCCAAACCATCGGGAGCTAATTTATTTAATTCTTTAATAATAATATTGCATTTTATAGACATTTTAGCACCTTCTTATAATCCTTTATCTCTTTATTTACCTCTTGTATGCGTTTATATGTATTATCTGTTTTCGTTTTGTTTAATTGTTCCAAAACTTTTTGAGATTTTAAAAGCTGCTCTTTTAT
The DNA here is from genome assembly GCA_012519205.1 of Candidatus Epulonipiscium sp. NCBI lineage: Bacteria > Bacillati > Bacillota > Clostridia > Lachnospirales > Lachnospiraceae > Candidatus Epulonipiscium > Candidatus Epulonipiscium sp. The sequence goes on from JAAYQR010000016.1 coordinate 35,391, forward strand.
ATATTTTGTTAATATAGGGTTTTTATTTTCTATGGGTACCTTACCAAATGTATAGTACATTTCATCGTCATATTGTTCATTGCCCGGTTCTGAGATAATCACCCAATAATATTTATTTTCTTCCCATATAATATCCTCATGAATAATCTTAAAATGAATTCTATGTAAGTATTTTCTTAATTCTTTTTGGTCTAATTGGGGCTGGAGTATAATTCGTTTTGTTGTTTCTACAACCCTAGGGTTTTGATTTAATATGTCGATAATGAGCATCCCACCCATTCCGGCTATAATGAGGGTATCTGCTTCTTTGGGATTGACTTTTTCCAAACCATTTCCCAGCCTTATTTCGATGGCTTTTTCGCATTTATGTTGTTTAATGTTTTTTGCTGCTTTATTTAGAGGTCCTTGATTAATATCCGTGGCAATAGCTTTTTCAATAATTCCTTCTTTAAATAAGTAAATAGGTATGTAGCCATGGTCCGTCCCGATATCAGCAATTACACTTCCTTTGGGAACCTTACTTGCAATGGCATATAGCCTTTTTGACAATTTCATATATTTCTCCTTAAATTACTAAATTATTGAAAAAGAAGTTGACTTTTCTCAACTTCTATTCCAAATAATCTTTTAATTTTTTACTCCTACTGGGATGCCTTAATTTTCTTAAAGCCTTGGCTTCTATTTGTCGGATACGTTCCCTAGTAACATTAAACTCTTTACCGACTTCCTCTAATGTTCTTGCCCTACCATCATCTAGACCAAATCTTAGTCTAAGAACTTTCTGCTCTCTTTCAGTTAGGGTATCTAAAACATCTATTAATTGTTCTTTTAAAAGGGTGAATGCAGCTGCCTCTGATGGAACCGGCACATCTTCATCAGGGATAAAATCCCCTAAATGACTATCTTCCTCTTCTCCTATAGGTGTTTCTAAGGAAACCGGCTCTTGAGCAATCTTCATGATTTCACGAACTTTGGCTACGGGCATACCCATTTCTTTTGCAATTTCTTCGGGCTGCGGCTCACGGCCTAATTCCTGAAGAAGTTGTCTAGAAATACGAATCAATTTATTGATTGTTTCAACCATATGAACAGGTATGCGAATAGTCCTGGCCTGATCTGCGATAGCCCTTGTAATGGCTTGGCGAATCCACCATGTTGCATATGTGCTGAATTTATAGCCCTTACGATAATCGAACTTTTCTACAGCTTTAATAAGCCCTAGATTACCTTCTTGAATTAAATCTAGAAATAACATTCCTCGGCCAACATATCTCTTTGCAATACTAACAACCAATCTAAGGTTGGCCTCTGCTAATTTTCTTTTTGCCTCTTCTTCCCCTGCTTCCATTCTTTTTGCCAAATCTATTTCTTCTTCTGCTGTAAGAAGGGATACTTTTCCTATTTCCTTTAAGTACATACGTACGGGGTCATCGATATTTATTCCTTCTGGAAGACTTAAATCCAGTTCGTTTTCTTCTTCTTCTTCTTCCTCTTCTTCGATATTGCCTAGTACGTCAATGCTTTGTCTTTCAAGGTATTCATAAATTTTTTCAATTCGTTCGGGCTCCAATTCCATATCGGAAAAATGGTCCATAATCTCTTTATATTCGAGCACACCCTTTTTTTGTTTACCTAATGCGACCAATTCCTTCACACGGGTCAAAAATTTGGCTTGTTCGCTTGTTTTCACGCAGAATCCTTCCTTTCTCACCTGTCTACTATTTTAACCACTTATAATGTTAATATACAACCTTTCCAGCTGCTTTTTCTGTTCAATAAGAGATTGTATCTCATAGATATCTGTAGTAGTTCTACTTCTTATGTCGATATTAGCTCTTTTAATAAGTTTTATCTGATCATTGATGGCTTTTTCTACATCATAATCCTGATTATTGCTTTTTTCTTCTCTAAATATTAAGGATATTTGTTGTTGTTCTTTTAAATCTTCAAAGTAATTAATAATAGTGGCAGGCTGTATTTTCATTCCTTTATCATACTGCTCATAAATCAATTGAGCTGCTTTTTTTAATATAGGGTCGCTAAAATCAAAATATGATAAATGGGGTTTAATCTTTTGATAAATCGATGGATTTGAACTAATAATATGCAATATGTTTAGTTGAGCCTTATATAAACCATTCGTTTCACCCGAACCTCTACCCCGTTGGCTTTTAACATTATTTTTAGATTCTGTTTTTACACCTTGTGGTTTCCTATATATATTAAGCTTTTCATTTTTTAATATCTTCCTATTATTATTTACTTCATCGGTAATAGCTTTTGTAGAAATTCCCGTATCCTTTGTTATTTCCTGTAGGTATGCATCTCTTTCTATGGAATTATCTAATTTTGATATTATTTTTGCTACTTCCTTTGTAAACTGTATCTTTTGTTCGGTATCTTCAGTATTGTATTTGGTTTTTAGTAACTGTACTTGAAACATAACGGCTCCCATTGCATTATCAAGTAATTTTTTAAAGGCATCTGGTCCATTTTGTTTGATAAAATCATCCGGATCCTTTTCCCCGGGAACCTGCATAACCCGTACTTTTAATCCCACGGAGGATAATATGGGTATTGCCCTTAGGGCTGCCTTTGTCCCAGCATTGTCACTATCATAAATCAAAACAACTTCACCGGTGTATCTTTTTAATAAAGCTGCATGTTGATATGTGAATGCCGTTCCTAAGGATGCTGTAACATTCGTAAACCCAGCCTGATATAAAGAGATAACATCCATATACCCCTCAACAATCAATATTTGACTTTGCCTAGAAACCCTTGCATAGTTCAAGCTGTATAAACTTTTACTTTTATCAAATAAAGGGGTTTCGGGGGAATTCATATATTTAGGCAACCTATCATCTAATACTCTCCCCCCAAAGCCAATGATCTGATTATGAACATCAAAAATAGGAAACATAATCCTATTTCTAAATCTATCAATATATCCATCGCCGGATTTTTTAGGTATAATCAATCCACTTTTTAAGACTAACTTCTCACTATATCCTTTATATAATAAATATTGATATAAATCGTCAAAATCAGTATTTGAATATCCAATCCCAAACAACTTTTGGATGTTTTCTTTTATTTCCCTCTTTATCAGGTAATTCAGGGCTGCTTGTCCTCTAGAAGAACGTAAGTTAGCATAAAAATATTTGGCAGATTCTTTATGTATGTTAATAAGCTGTTTTTTTTCATCTATCCTTTTCCTAACCTCTTCGGAATAATCTGCCTCAGGTAAGTGAATATTAGCCCTATCTGCTAAGTACCTTATGGCTTCTACAAAACCGAAGTTTTCCATTTGCATAATAAAAGTAAATATATTACCTCCCGCTTGGCATCCAAAGCAATAATACATTTGCTTATCAGGACTAACTGAAAATGAAGGTGTATCTTCATTATGAAATGGACATAAACCAAAGTAGGAACTACCTTTTTTTTGTATCCTTACATATTCAGAAACTACATCAACCAAATCATTTTGGTTTCGTACTTCTTCTATAATATCCTCTGAATAATACATACTGCCCCCTTATCTTTCATGTTAACCTATATAAATCCATTATAATTCTTTCGACATATTTCCCGTAAATCCTTTAAAAATTTACTCTTTTATTAATGTTTGTTTAAAGTATATAAAAAATTCTTTATAAATATGTTTTTTTTATTAAGCTTTGAATCATAAGGTAAATAACTTAGTCTTATAACTTTATTTCGATGAGTTTTTTTAGATTTCTTTTAAATTTCTCATCATCTTTTTTTGTTCTTTTATTTGGGCCCTTGGTACGGCCCCCACTTCTTCTTATTTCACTATTAATATACCTGTTAAATAATAAGATATCTATTTCTTCATTGGTATAGATATTGCCCTTAGGAGATATCGCTTTTGCCCCCTTAGATAAGATAAGAGATGCCAAGCCATAATCCTGGGTAACGATAACATCTTGTTCTTTAATGCAATTAATAATGGCTAAATCAACTGCCTGAGGTTCTGAATCCACTATACAATATTCTATATTAAGCCTCTCTTTGGGCACATGACAGTAGCTACAAAATAAAATCACATCTAAATCATAGCTTTTTGCTATTTCATCGATTATCCCTATTACAGGGCAGCTATCTCCATCTACAATAATTCTCATAAATATTTTCTCCTAATAGATATTCCATGATGATGGTACATATAATTCGCAATATTTTTTTATGGCATATCTATCTGTCATACCCGCTATATAATCACAAATAATCTTCTCTTGATCTTCTTTTTCTGTCTTATAGATTGCATAAAATTCCTTTGGAATACTGTTGGGGTTTTTAACAAAATAAAAATAAAGCTGTTTTAAAATATATTGTGCTTTTTCTTCTTCCTTTTTTGCCTTAGAGCCGATGTACACATGTTCAAACATATATTTCCTAAGCTTTTTCATGCTTTTTTCCACTTCTTGGCTCATAATAATATCTGGTTTATTTAGGCTGTTTACTATGATATCTGTAATCATTATATCTATTCTTTCCCCAAAGGTCTTCCCCAAAACTTCTATACAATCCCTTGGAATTTCTTCTTCTCTTATTATCCTGCCTCTTATGGCGTCATCTATATCATGATTTATGTATGCTATTATATCAGAAAGTTGAACAACTTTTCCTTCTAGGGTATGGGGTTTCCCCTTTGAGGTATGATTGATAATACCATCTCTAACTTCTAGGGTAAGGTTTAACCCATTCCCATCTCTTTCAAGCAACTCAATCACCCGAAGACTTTGTTCATAATGTTTAAATCCCATGGGGCATACTTCATTTAATATGCTTTCTCCTGCATGGCCAAAGGGAGTATGACCAAGGTCATGCCCTAGGGCTATTGCTTCTGTTAAATCTTCATTTAAAGAAAGGGCCCTTGCTATGGTCCTAGCGATTTGAGAAACCTCCAGAGTATGAGTAAGCCTTGTGCGATAGTGGTCACCTTCAGGAGAAATAAATACTTGGGTCTTATGTTTTAAACGTCTAAAGGTTTTACAGTGTAATATCCTGTCCCTATCCCTTTGAAATTCCGTTCGAATATCACATTTTGACTTTGGTATTGTCCTTCCTTGGGTTTCTTTACTTTTTGCTGCATAGGGGCTTAATAAATTCTGCTCTCTTTCTTCTTGGATTTCTCTAATAAGCAAATTGACCACCACCTAATCTAAAACGAATTAAAATCCCTATATCTTATATATACTACACGTTTTTTCAAAATCCTTCAAAATGGCTAAATAAAAATAGATAGGGCTTATCAGACCTATCTTCACTGCTTAATGCATCTATTATATAATGTCCATTTTTATTTCTTGTATACCAAATTGATTGAAAAATAAAAACGTGCACAATGTGCACGTTTTTATTAGTTATTTTTGACCAAGGTTATCGCCATCGCTTACAGCTGCCTGTGCTGCTGCCAATCTTGCAATAGGAACACGGAATGGTGAACAGGATACATAATCAAGTCCAAGTTTATGACAGAATTCGATAGATGATGGGTCTCCACCATGTTCTCCACAAATTCCTAGTTTGATATTTGGTCTTGTCTTACGGCCTTTTTCAACAGCTATTTCGATTAAAGCTCCTACTCCTGTTTGATCGATTCTAGCAAATGGATCAAATTCATAAATTTGCTTTGCATAGTAATCTTCTAAGAATTTACCTGCATCATCACGTGAGAATCCGAAGGTCATTTGTGTTAAGTCATTGGTACCAAAGGAGAAGAATTCTGCTTCTTTTGCGATTTCATCCGCGGTTACGGTAGCCCTTGGAATCTCAATCATAGTACCTACTTGATATTTTAAATCCATTCCTGATTCTTTAATTACTTCATCAGCTGTTTTTACAACAACGGATTTAACATATTCTAGTTCTTTTACTTCTCCAATTAATGGAATCATTATTTCAGGTACGATATCATATCCTTTGTTTTTCTTAACAGCTACTGCAGCTTCAATTATTGCTCTTGCCTGCATTTCTGCGATTTCAGGATAGGATACAGCTAAACGACATCCACGGTGACCCATCATTGGGTTGAATTCATGAAGAGATTCAACTGTTCCCTTTAACTCTTCGAAACTTACTCCCATATCCTTAGCTAATGCTTTAATATCTTCATCTGCTTGAGGTAAGAATTCATGGAGTGGTGGGTCAAGAAGACGTACAGTCACTGGGCGTCCTTCCATAGCTTCATAAATTCCGATGAAATCCTCTCTTTGAACCGGAAGTAATTCTTCTAATGCTTTTCTTCTATCTGCTTCTGTCTTAGAAAGAATCATCCTACGTACTTTAGGAATTCTATCTTCATCAAAGAACATATGCTCTGTACGGGTTAATCCGATACCTTCTGCACCAAATTCTAATGCAACTTTTGCATCCTTTGGTGTATCAGCATTGGTTCTGATTTTAAGGGTTCTAGCTTTATCAGCCCATGTCATAAATTTAGCAAAATCTCCAGATATTTCTGGTTCTACAGTATGGATATCTTCTCCATAAACATTACCTGTTGAACCATCTAGGGAAATATAATCCCCTTCATTGAAACTTTTGCCACCTAAGGTGAAATTTCTTTCTTCCTCGTTAATTTTAACTTCTCCAAGTCCAGATACACAGCAAATACCCATACCTCTAGCTACTACAGCTGCATGGGAAGTCATTCCTCCACGGGCTGTTAAGATACCACTAGATGCTGCCATACCTTCAATATCCTCTGGGGATGTTTCAACACGAACTAGTATAACTCTCTCTCCGGCTTCCTTTGCAGCTTTTGCAGTTTCAGCAGTAAAGTATACTTTACCTGCTCCTGCACCCGGTGATGCTGGAAGTCCTTTTCCAATTGGAATAGCAGCTTTTAGAGCCTTTTCATCAAATGCTGGATGAAGTAATTGGTCTAATTGCTTTGGATCTACTTTTAATAGCGCTTCTTTTTCTGTAATGAGTCCTTCCGCAACTAAGTCAACTGCAATTTTTAATGCTGCACCTGCTGTTCTCTTACCATTACGGGTTTGAAGGAAGTATAATTTTTTATTTTCAATGGTAAACTCCATGTCCTGCATATCTTTGTAGTGATTTTCAAGACCTTGAGCTATTTCCATAAATTGATCATAAACTTCTGGCATATCTTCATGTAAAACTTTAATTGGTTTTGGCGTACGGATACCAGCAACAACGTCTTCTCCTTGCGCGTTGATTAGGTATTCCCCATAGATTGCTTTTTCTCCTGTAGCAGGGTTTCTTGTAAAGGCAACTCCTGTACCGGATTCTTCTCCCATGTTTCCAAATACCATCATTTGAACGTTAACAGCTGTTCCCCAGCTAGCAGGAATATCGTTCATTCTTCTATATATGATAGCACGGGGGTTATTCCAAGAACGGAATACAGCGGTAATGGATGCCATTAATTGTTCTTTGGGGTCCTGTGGGAATCCTTCTCCCTTTTCTTCTTTATAAACTCTTTCAAATCCGGAAACAACATTTTTCATATCTTCCGCTGTTAAATCTGTATCCAGTTCGATACCCTTTGATTCTTTGATATCTTCGAGGACTTTTTCAAATTTTGCCCTAGGAATATCCATAACAACATCTGCAAACATTTGGATAAATCTTCTATAAGAGTCATAAGCAAAACGTGGGTTTCCTGTAGCCTTTGCAAATCCTTCAACAGCCTTATCATTTAAACCTAAGTTTAGGATTGTATCCATCATACCAGGCATGGATGCTCTTGCTCCTGAGCGAACTGATAGGAGTAAAGGGTTCTCTGTATCGCCAAACTTTTTACCTGAAATTTCCTCTAATTTTACTAAGGATTCTTGAATTTGTTTTACGATCTCATCGGAAATCTTTTCTTCATTATTATAATATTCGTTACATGCTTCTGTGGAAACAGTGAACCCCTGTGGAATAGGAAGTCCTAGTTTAGTCATTTCAGCTAAGTTTGCACCCTTACCTCCAAGTAGGTTTTTCATGGATGCATCCCCTTCACTGAACATATAAACAAATTTTTTGCTCATTGAATTTACCTCCTGTATATTTATAATTATTCTTTTGTAGAATAGTCAAAACTCTAGTTAAAACGAAAATGTATCTCTCTTTAATAATATTGTCATGTTTTGTCTATTCAACCCCCATCATTATATCATAAAACCTAAAAAATCATAGGGGTGATTTCAAAAAATTTTAGAAACTCATTTTACCCCGTAAATACTCTTCTAAACCATCAATTTTTACTCTTTCTTGCTCCATTGTATCACGGTTTCTGATGGTAACGGAGTAGTCTTCTTCTGAATCAAAATCATAAGTTATACAAAATGGCGTTCCTATTTCATCTTGTCTTCTATATCTTTTGCCTATGCTGCCGCTTTCATCATAGTCTACACTAAATGATTCTAACAACTTTTCATATATTTTATACGCAGAATCTGAAAGTTTTTTAGAAAGTGGCAAAATTGCTGCCTTAATCGGCGCAATTGCAGGGTGGAATTTTAATACTGTTCTTATATCATTCTCCCCTACTTTTTCCTCATTATAAGCTTCACAAAGGAATGCTAAGGTCACTCTATCTGCCCCTAGGGACGGTTCAACACAATATGGAATATATTTTTCTTGGGTATTAGGATCAAAATAAGACATATCTTCCCCAGAGTGCTCTTGATGCTGTTTTAAATCATAATCAGATCTAGCTGCTATGCCCCAAAGTTCCCCCCATCCAAATGGAAATAGAAATTCAATATCAGAAGTGGCCTTGCTATAATGGGATAATTCTTCAGGTGAATGAGGCCTGATTCGCATATTTTCTTCTTGAATGCCCAATGAAATTAACCAGTTAACACAAAAGTTCTTCCAATACTCGAACCACTCCAAGTCCTTCCCAGGTTCACAGAAAAATTGTAATTCCATTTGTTCAAATTCCCTTGTTCGGAATGTAAAGTTTCCCGGAGTTATTTCATTTCTGAAGGATTTCCCAACCTGTCCTATACCAAAAGGTATTTTCTTTCTAGTGGTTCTTTGTACATTTTTAAAATTAACAAAAATTCCTTGGGCTGTTTCTGGTCTTAAATACACCGCATTTTTGGAGTCTTCCGTTACTCCCTGAAAGGTTTTAAACATAAGGTTAAACTGCCTTATATCCGTAAAATTATGGGCCCCACAATTTGGGCAGCTAATTTTATTTTCATCAATATAGTCTTTCATCTTTGAATGCTCCCACCCATCTACAGAAAGCTCTATATTATTTTCTTTCATATAATTTTCAATAAGTTGATCTGCTCTAAATCTTTCTTTACATTCTTTACAATCCATAAGGGGGTCATTAAAACCTTGAATATGACCAGATGCCATCCATACTTGGGGATTCATTAAAATTGCACAATCCACTCCCACGTTATAAGGGTTTCCCTGTACGAATTTTTTCCACCAAGCATTCTTAATATTATTTTTTAATTCGACTCCTAAAGGACCATAATCCCATGTGTTGGATAACCCTCCATAAATATCCGACCCTGGATAAACAAAACCTCTGTTCTTTGCTAAGGCTACAACTTGTTCCATAGTCTTTTTCATCTTCCTACCTCCAATTTCTAACTTATATTTTTACAAAATAAAAAAACCTGTTCATCCCTAACCTAAGGGACGAAAGGTTTTACTTCCGCGGTTCCACCCTTTTTGGTGCAAAAGCACCCACTTTGTCACAATTCACCACTCAAAAGCTCCCTTCACTAAGTAACTTTATCGGGCTTTCACTATCCCCGACTCGCTTAAAAAATTAAGTTAGTTACTCTTCTTTTTCATCGCAGTTTATTGAATTAACATTAATCTAGCAAATAATTTTAGCTTTGTCAATACGGTTTAATTATAAAATGTTTCAACTTCTTTTAAAAAATCTAGGGTCTTAAATCGTTTTTCTATATGATATGTTAAATAACTCTTAGTGATTTTCTCTAACTCTTCTAATATACTCTCATCTACATTAAATTGAAACAACTCTTTCAAATCAGAAGTAACTATGTACCAGATAGTATACCAAGTAGTTATAGACATCTTATAAGTATAAGAATCTCTGGTAGAACAACTATTACATAATACTCCCCCAAGCCTTGTATTAAAACTACCTATACCTTTTTCTATGCCGCAATTTACGCATTGGGTTATTTCAGGCATGTATCCTATTATAGACATTAACCTTAATTCATATATTCTTGCAATCAATCTTGGGTTTCGTGTAGTTTTTTCCAAAACTACTAGAGTTTTTAAAGTCAATAAAAGCAATTCTTCATTTGTTTCTCCTTCCTGTGTTACTCCATCTAAAAGCTCTAAAAAATAGGAGGCATATGTCAATTTAATGATATCCTCCCGTATGCCGTGAAATGTTTCAATAACCTGAAGCTGTTGAATGATATTATAATTTCTACCTGCATAAATTAAAAAATCTGAGTAGGAAAACAACTGTGTTCCTGCTGATAAACGACTTTTATGTTTTCTTGCTCCCTTTGCAGAGACGGAAATTTTTCCTTTATCTTTTGTAAAAATCTTAAGAATTTTATCTGCTTCACCTATATGAATTTCTTTTAATATGATGCCTTTTGTCTTAATATGTTCCATATTTATTCATCTTTCTTTAGCTTTTTCTTCTTTACTATGCTTAATATGAGGAAACAATTCTTCTGAAACCTCTTCATTAAATTTACAATGAGTACATTCCTTTGAGGCAAGATAAGCTTCAATATTTCCTGTCTTTTTAAATACATCCCAAAAAACTTTTTCTAGCAATTGAGTTTCCCCCTATCCTTGGTTTTATAGTATTAGGGTGTCCTCTAAATATCGTTGTATACTGCAAAAAACTTACCAGTACTACATACCTTGACAAAATGTTTTCAAATAGACTTTGGATCAAACCCAAAATTTTTTAAAGTAAAGGAATCATCCCTCCAATTTTTCTTCACCTTTACCCATAACTCCAAGTATATCTTCGAACCTAGGAGTCTTTCTATATCCCTTCGCGACCTTATTCCAATTTGCTTTAACATACTTCCTTGCTTCCCTATGATAATCGATTTATGAGAATCCCTCTCACAATATATGACTGCCTGTATATCAACTATATCACTATCTTCTCTAGTTTTCATGCTTTCTACTTCTACAGCAATCCCGTGGGGAACTTCCTGTTGCAATAGGTGCAAGGCCTTTTCACGGATGAGTTCTCCAACTAATTGTCTTTCCGGCTGGTCCGTAATCATATCCGCTGGGAAATATTGCGGCCCCTCTGGAAGCTTTTTATAAATTGTTTCTAGTAATCTGTCGCAGTTTTCGCCAGTGTATGCTGAAATAGGAATAATATCGGCAAAGTTATATAAATCCTTATAACTATCTATAATTTCCAATAGATTTTCTTTTTTTACGGTATCAATTTTATTAATGATTAAAATAACAGGAGTTTTAATATCCCTAAGTCCGGAAATAATATATTTATCCCCCTGCCCAACATTTTGAGACGGTTCTATGAGCATTAATATGATGTCAACTTCATTCAATGTATTTTCAGCAGCCTTAACCATATACTGGCCTAGTTTATGTTTTGGCTTATGAATTCCCGGAGTATCGATAAAAACAACTTGATATTCATCCTTTGTCAAAATGCTTTGTATCTTATTCCTAGTAGTCTGAGGTTTGTCAGACATGATAGCTACCTTTTCTCCTATAAACCGATTCATTAATGTTGATTTCCCCACATTGGGTCTTCCAATAAGGGTAACAAAACCCGAACGATAATCCGATTTCAATTTATATTCCTCCTTATTTTATGCAAACCATAAATAAAAACCATATTCTTAGTATAAGTCATAAATCTATACTTATAACAATTATATAGTTTTATTTTTATAGTTACAATCTATTTCTTTTTATTAACAAAATAAAAGTCCTGCAAAATGCAGAACTTTTATTTTAACAAATTCATGTATCAAGGGGGAATACTTAATGAATCTTTAGAAACCTTATTCAATTTCATTGTAATATTATTCTCCCCTAATGTCTATTTCAATAATATTTCGTTTGTATTTCATTTATATTTCAAAGTTTTATTTAATATCGTTTTTTGTAAATGCATAAGGTAAAAAATCTTTAATTGTAAAAATCTTAATATCTCCTTTATTATTTCCTAACACTATCTTTATATCTCTTGTAAATTCCGAAATTACTTGTCTGCATATACCACAGGGATATGTGAAATCCCCAGAGCTGCTCATTACGGCAATGGCCCTAAATTCATTTTCCCCTTCGGAAATAGCTTTAAAAATGGCAGTCCGCTCCGCACAATTTGTAGCCCCAAAAGAAGAGTTTTCTATATTGCAGCCCGTAAATATTTCCCCACTTTTAGTTAAAAGTGCAGCCCCTACCTTAAAGTGAGAGTATGGAACATATGCTTTTTCCTTAGCTTCTAAAGCTTTTTTAATAAGTTCACTATAATCCATAACATTCCCCCTATTTCAATTAGTTCGATGTATCCAAGAATTTATACGGAGCTAGTATTCCCCCTGAAACAACCATCTTGATTGCTTCTTCAACGGAAATATTCAGTTTATATATTTCATTTTTTTCCATCATTAACATAAAACCTGATGTAGGGTTAGGTGTTGTAGGCACAAATACAACAGCAAGGTTTTTTTCAATAAGTCCCTTAAACTTCAAAGGAGTATCAGTGGTTATAAAGCCTATGGCATAGCATCCCCTATAGGGGTATTCAAGCAACACCACATCCTTAAATGCATTCTTCTTTTTGGTAAAAATGGTATCCATGATTTGGCTAAAGGCTGTATATATGTTTCCTATTATAGGTATCTTTAGAAACCATATTTCTAGGGATCTAATTATGCCCTTTCCAATCCAATTTGCAGAAATATACCCTGCAACCATAATTATAAAAATGCTGGTAATAAGCCCCAACCCTGGAATATTAGCTTCCTCAATCGGGATATTTATATTGAATAAGGAAAAGAAAAAAACGATTATTCTTGCAATTATTTCCCTTGGAATCCTATCAGTAAAATTGAAAACCAGTCCAATTGCATAAAAAGTCAAAGCAAGGGGGAGTATGGATACCAATCCCGATAAAAACAACCTCCGCAAGTCTAAAAGGCTCTGTTTCATTAAATTTTTATAGGTTCTTGGCTCTTTCATATTCAGTCTCCTTTATTGCAGCTTACTCCCCCCTATCTTCCAAGTCCCACTAAACCTAACACTCTTTCTTGTTTTTCTACCATTTCTTTTTCTTCATCCTCCGTCATATGATCATATCCCATCAGATGAAACATACTGTGAGCTATTAAAAATCCTATTTCTCTTTCTATAGAATGCCCATATTCCCTAGCCTGTTCCTTAGCCTTATCCACTGAAATTATAATGTCACCCAGCATCAAGTCCCCAGTATCAGGGTTCATATAATCATCTAAACCCTCTAAGGAAAACTCTTCGTCATTTTCATCATCGGATGCTTCAAATTCTAATAGCGGAAAAGAAAGAACATCCGTAGCCTTATCAATATTTCTAAACTCGTTATTTATCCTTTGTATTTCTTCATTACCTACAAAGGTAAGACTGATTTCAACGGTAGATGGATATCTTTCTTCCCTTAGTGTTTGTTCAATAATTTTATGTATTAGGGTTTTTATGTTATCGCTTAATAAAAATGAAGTGTTATTTTCCATTAGAATGTTCACTGTTTTTCTCCTTTAGCTTTTCAGGGTATTTTATTCTTTCGTGATACATACCATTAAAGACTTTCATAAAGGCCTGAATAATCATTTCTAAGTCTTTTATAGTAAGATTGCTATCATCTAATTGTCCTTCATCTAGTTTGCTTTTTACTAGTTTTCTAACTAATTCTTCATTTTTTTCTTTATTTTTGTCTTGGAACTCCATGGAGCGAACTGCCGCCTCTGCTGTATCTGCCAACATAATTATTGCTGCTTCTTTTGATTGAGGTATAGGCCCTTCATAGCTAAAATCTGCTTTTGAAATTTCTTCCTCAGGGCCAATTTTAATTGCTTTATGATAAAAATATTGAATTAAGGTTGTCCCATGATGTTGAGTAATCATATCCTTAATAGCCCTTGGTAATTTATACTCGGAAGCCATTTTGATTCCATTAGTAATATGTTGTTGAATAATCTTTGCACTAACGGAGGACTCCATGTAATCATGGGGATTGTCTAATGCTTGATTTTCTTTAAAGTATTGGGGATATATAATTTTACCAATATCATGATAATAACTTCCCACTTTAGCCAAAAGAGGATTAGCACCTATATCAGCGGCGGCTGTTTCTGCTAGATTAGCCACTACTAAGCTATGGTGATATGTCCCCGGGGCTTCTATTAATAATCTTTTTAATAGAGGTTGATCGGGATTTGTCAATTCAAGTAGCTTTATAGGGGTTACAACATCAAAAGCCACTTCCCAAAAGGGAAGACTGCCAACAGTGATAATAACAGCCAAAACACCACTTATAAATCCATACAAACAGATATATGAAATGGATGGGGTATATGTATTATTTAGGAACATTTCGATGCTTAGTAAGGTAACGGCATTTAGGGCACCTGCTATAAAACCTACCCATAAAATTCTATTCCTTTTATAAGTGTTCATAACAAGCATTGAAAAAATTGTTCCTACTATTAGGAAAAATATCATAAAACTTAATCCTTCTTTATTAATCAGAACCCCAACTATTGTAATATAACCGTTTAAGATAATTCCTAATCGCACATCCAGTAAAATCGCCAAGAGCATACCTGCAATTGGAATAGGAATCCATGCAAAATCTAAGGAACTCATAAATCTAATCATAATAATACTAATACTATAAATTGAAAAAAGTAAAAGCATTTCTTTTCTACTTTCAACAATAGATTTATTGAAAAACCATATATATGCATATACAAAGCTTTGTAGGATAACTATTAACAAGACAATCCCTATATACTGTATTGTACTTTCTTTAAAGTCCTTCTTAATAAATCCCAAGTCATTTAATATACTGTATATTTCGTCTGTGACTATTTCTCCTTCATCAACAATCTTTTGTCCATTAAGGATTATAACCGGTTCAACTTTTTGAAGTTTTTCTTCTAGCATCTTATAGGTTGCATCTTCATCTATGATCATATTAGCTCGGATGACAGAGGCAACGATATCATATCCAACAATTTTAATATTATCTTCCATATTAAGATTTTCAAAATGTTCTTTCACATCCAATATATTTTTGGTTTTTGTCTCTTCCCTAATGCCCATACTAAATGTAGTTTCAACGGCGCTAATGCATTGATTTTCTAATTCATTCCTATCGCCTGAATTCATTTTAATAAGAAATTCGAACTCTTCATGGGATAAGGATATAGGCGATTGTTTTTTGTATTCTTCTAGTTGGTGCTTTGTCATTTCTATTATATCTTCTATCGAATACTCTTTAATATCCTGGTTTACTTCCTTTTCCATATCCTCGAACTCTTCGGAGTCTTCTGCTCCCATAGGCTTTGCAGATTCCTGTTTTCTTAGTATTTCATTTTGTATCTTTTTTTGTTCCTCTATAAATCTTCTTGTCTCTTCTATATTATCAAATAGGGATTCTACTTTTATAACTGCTTGTTCTCCTACTTTAGTATCCTGTTTATATAGCGGTTCTATACTATTTCTTATTTCATCTTTTTTTCTTTCCGTAGCAAATACATTCTCCGTTTCTCTAGGAGCAATGAATCTTTTTGAAGAAACAGCGCCTACTTTAATGTCTTCCGATCTTTTAAAATATTCCCCTGACATAATTACAGATACGGTTAATACAAAAGATATTATAATTAGTAAAACTCTTACTATTCGCCCCCTACTCAATATAATCTCCTACCTTTTCTTATCTTTTTTGTTCTCATATTTTTCATAAGCTTGTATTATTTTTTGAACCAATGGATGCCTTACCACATCGTTTTTAGATAGAAGGGAAATTCCCACCCCTTCTACTTCCTTTAGTACCTTAAGTGCTTCTGTTAATCCTGATTTTTTACCAGTTGGCAAGTCAATTTGTGTAATATCTCCCGTCACAACAGCCTTAGAACCAAAACCTATACGGGTTAAAAACATCTTCATTTGTTCAGGAGTTGTGTTTTGAGCCTCGTCCAAAACAATAAAAGAATTATCTAGGGTTCGCCCCCGCATATAAGCTAAAGGTGCCACCTCAATTATACCCTTTTCCATGTTTTTTAGAAAGGTTTCTGCCCCCATGATTTCATATAATGCATCGTATAACGGTCTAAGATATGGGTCTACCTTACTTTGCAAATCTCCCGGCAAAAATCCTAATTTTTCCCCTGCTTCTATGGCAGGTCTTGTTAAAATAATCCTGTTTACTTCATTGTTTTTTAAGGCGGTAATTGCCATAGCCATAGCTAGATAAGTTTTCCCTGTCCCTGCTGGTCCCACTCCAAATACGACTACATTATTTCTTATCATGTTAACATATTTCTTTTGTCCTAAGGTTTTGCTCTTTATTTGTTTTCCATTGATTGTCATGCATATAAAATCTGAGTGTATTTGACTGTATTCTTCTTCTTTATTTTCTCCCACCAAGGAAATTATATATTGTATATTTTGGGTGGCTATCGTTTCTTTCTTATCTGCCAAAGTAATAAGTTGTTTAAGGGTACGAAGGGTTTTATTTATATCCCCTTCATTCCCGATGATTTTTATGTGTTCGCCTCTATTTACAATTTCAACATTAAATGATTTTTCAATTATCTTTAGGTTCTCATCAAACTTTCCAAAAATATTAGAAATATATTCAGTCGGTATCTGTAGTGTCTTTTCCTTTTGTTCCATCAATTAATTTCCTCCTATCGATTGCTTGCACTTTGTCTATATGTTCTTTAATTGTAAAAACAGCCTCTACACCTAAGGAATCCTCCTTGGGATGATATTGTATTTCTTGATTTAAAATCTCGCTATCTTTTTCTATTTGCTCTAGGAGCTTTTTTTGTATTTCTTCTTGAACTAAGTTTTTTGCCTCCTCAATAGTCCATTTATGTTTAACGGGTATATATTCCTTGTATTCATAAGTAATACCTTGAACTGGCAAAACGAAATTCTTTGTGATAGCCAATTGTTTGTTACTAATAATTTTATCATAATGTTGAAAAGAAATACGGGGTTTTAATAAATTTAATTCTTTATCTAATAAACTTATAGCATATTGCTTTTTTATATTATCTGTATATTGTTTTTCTATATAATATAAGGGCTGCTTATGCTTTATCTCATATCTAGTTTTAGCGATTACATCCGCATCGGCATGGACGTATTTTGTAATTACCCCCTCTTCATCTTCTTTTACAATTAACTGACCACTGACCAATACCTCTCCTTTTTTAACAATATCTTTTGGCTTAACTTTCGGCGTTCCTGCCCTAGTTGTAATGCTTACTATCAGTCCTGTTTTTTCTGCCACCAAATCACAGGGGGTTGTTTGGTCTACAATTTCAGGTTTTATTACAGTTTCATTTAATTCTATTGTGATTTTTGTGCCTTTAATATTCACAGCTGTCCAGGATATATCATCAAAGTTTTCCCTTAAGAAGCCTTCTATTTCCGTGTTATCGATTTTATTTTTCAAAACTCCTAATTTTACTCCATGGCTATTTAATGCTTCTATTAATTCCTCTAGGGCAATTCTTTCATTACCACTTATTTCTATAACCCATATAAATGAAGACATAAGATATAAAATCCCTAGAAAAACAAATATTCCTAAAGCCATCATCTTTCTTTTTCTATATCTATGGGCGACAAAAGGCCATCCCTTTTTCTCTACAATCTTAACTTTGCATTTTGTTTTTTTAGCGCAATCTTTCAATAACTTAAATCCGGTTATACTTACTTTCATCTGCATTTTCCCCTTGTTTCTATGAATATCCCACAAATAAATCCCTCTATGGGATGCTAAATTCATAAACCTTTCTGCGGAAAATCCCGATACCTGTATAGTAACATAGCCTCGCAAATAATTCCATATAGACAAAAACATATATTATGCCCCCCACAACCTGTATATATTGAACCTAAACTAAAAATTCCATCTTAAGAATAGTCCCCTTAACTACAATTTCTTCTGTTGTCATAGCTCTTAAAAATAATCCACGACCTTCTAATTTAAGGATTCCATTTGATGTATATATTCTTATTCTTTCATTGTCATATTCCAATATTCCTTTATAATTTTCAATATGCATTTCCTCATTTCCTACCATTGAAATGATTGGGAGATTTAAAATAACTTCTTTTGGGAGATCTAATATATCTGTCATTTTCTTCTTTATACCAATTGGTTGTAATTCTTTTTTCTGTTTTTGTTTCTTTTTTTTTCTATTACTCATAAATGTATCCCTCCATTTATATAGGTCTGCACCTCCCATAGGATTGATTCATCTTTAGGTCTTATTAGGGCTCCCCTATAAATAATATGCAGAAAAAGGGTTTTTAAGACATAAAAAACAAGCTGTATAATAAATACACAGCTTGTTTCTGCCTTACAATTATTTTACTTTAGTTTTTCTTTAACTATTTTACTAATTCTTCCGTTATCTGCCCGACCTTTTACCTTTGACGCTGCAGCTTTTATAATTTTTCCCATGTCTTTCATAGTAGCTGCACCAATATCAGAAATCACTTCATTGATAATCTCTTCTAGCTCTTCGTCAGATAACTGCTTAGGAAGATAGTTCATTAAGATTCCAATTTCCCTTTTTGAATCTTCAATTATATCTTGGCGATTACTTTTTTCTATTTCGGCAAGGGCACTCTTACGTTTTTTAACTTCTTTTAAAATTACTTCAAGAATGCCTTCCTCGTCCAATTCAATTCTTTGGTCCTTTTCAACTTGCAATATTGCAGCACGAACCATTTGAATTGCATTCTTTCGGACAGTATCCTTTTCTTTCATCGCTGCTTTCATGTCTTCCATAAGTCTGGCTTTTAAAGACATAAACATCATCCTTTATATGCTTTATAACGAATTATTTAATCTTTTTTCTAGCAGCTTCTGATTTCTTTTTACGTTTAACACTTGGTTTTTCGTAATGTTCTCGTTTACGAATCTCTTGCATAATTCCAGCTTTTGCACAGTTTCTTTTAAAACGGCGCAGAGCACTATCTAAGGATTCATTTTCTCTGACGATAACCTCTGACATAAATTCCCCTCCCTCCGGATTGCAAGGTTGTGCTTTATGCATACTAACGGAGAAAAGTTCTAAAGCACTGTAATAGATTATACACAATTAGGTGTCTTTCGTCAATAACCAATCTTAAAAAGGATACACATAAAAATCGTCCTTTATTCTTATTTCATTTTCTCCTAATAGATGCTGCAATATATACTCCCTTGTGCTTTTGAACCTATTTATTTCATCTCCATTTAATTCTTCCTTTAATTCTTCTTCGGATAAATTGTTTCCTATAACTCTTATTAGTCTTTTCCCGTCTTTCTTGCTAAACTGCACCCATGTAGGCATAAATGATACTGATTTCAATTCTGCTTTTTCATTTTCTATTTTTTCAAAATCCAAATTTAATATAATTCCTGCATCTCTTGGAGGATAAAGGGGTGTTCTTTGAGAAGAAACAAAGTTACCCAGAGAATATATCACAAAACATATCTTTTCACTACCATCATCCCTTGTAATTTTTCTTGTTTCCATAGACTGAATGACATGGGGATGGGAACCTAATATTATATCAGCCCCGACATCAAATAATTCGTCCACTATCTGCTTTTGATTCCCGTTGGGATATTCTTGATATTCCTCTCCAAAATGAATACTTACAACAATAAAATCTGGGGACAAACCTTTAGCTTTTCTTATATCTGCTTTCATTTTTTCCATATCGATTAAGTTAACTAAATAAGAATGCTCTTTAGGAATTGGTATACCATTAGTCCCATATGTATAGGATAAAAAAGCAAAGGAAATAGTATTTACTTCTTTGATTATTATCTGCTCGCTTTCTTCTTGACTTCTGTATGTACCTGTATGTTCAATTTCTAACTTATCCAATATATCTAAGGTTCTAAGGGCGCCTTTTGCATTTGTGTCCAAGGAATGATTATTAGCCGTGGTAAGTATATCAAATCCAGAATCTTTCAAACTATCTCCTAGGGAATCTGGAGTATTAAACCTCGGATAACCGCTATAACCGGCTTCTGAACCTGCAAGGGTAGTTTCTAAATTACCTATTGTAATATCCCCATCTTCTAAAAAGGGTTTTACCAATTCAAATTGTCTACCGAAATCATAGGTATTACTTTCTTTATCAAAGGCAGCTTCTATCTGCCACTCATGGACCATAATATCTCCTACAACTTTCATTTTTGCAGAATGTATTTCTGGTTCTTTTTTTTCTATAGATATTTCTTCCAAAACAACATTACTGTTTTCTCCATTAATAGCCATTGCCACTTGTGTATTTCCTTCTATATTCCAGTTGGCCACTATCTCATTGCTTTCTTTCGTCTGTCCGCAGGAAGTTAAAAAAACAAGTGTTAAGAGGTAAAATAAACAGTATGTTTTTTTCATCTATACATCTCCAATTTAATTCATAATTTAATATTAATTGTACTCTTTAACCTAAAATGTGTCAAACAAGAAAGCGACAGTATTCTGCCGCTTTCTTATTTGAATTTATTTAATTTGACTTTTTAATACCTCTTCTGCCTTACTAAGAGCTTTATCGATTTTTGATAAGTCCTTACCACCTGCTTGGGCCATATTGGGACGTCCGCCACCATTGCCCCCTGCTATTTTGGCAATTTCTTTGATAATATTTCCTGCATGGGCGCCTTTTTTAACAACATCATCCGTTGCCATTACAACGAAGCTAACTTTGCCATCTTTCCCCGTAGCCAAGGCTATTACTCCCGATACTATTTTATTTTTAATACTATCTCCCATATTTCTAAGCCCATTCATATCTAATTCGTCAAATCTGGCTGTTATCAAGGTAACACCATCAATATCTTTTTTGTTTTCAAGCATGTTTTGAACTGTTTCGATAGACATTTTACTTGTTAATTTTTCTATCTCTTTTTGGTTTTCCTTGGTTTCTAAAATTAACGCTTCTATCTTTTTCGTTATTTGGTCTGGGGTAGTCTTAAGCATTGAAGATAGTTCTTTAATATACTCTTCTTGCTGTTTATAGTGTTCTAAAGCTGCTGAGCCCGTTAATGCCTCAATTCTTCTAACTCCTGCAGCAATCCCGGATTCTGAAATAATTTTAAAGGTTCCGATTTGAGCTGTATTATCTAAGTGGGTCCCTCCGCATAATTCTATGCTGTAATCCCCCATATTAACCACTCGAACTTTTTCTTGGTATTTTTCACCGAACAATGCCATTGCTCCCATTTTTCTAGCTTCGTTAATATCTGTTTCATGGATTGTTATAGGAATATTATCAAAAATCTTTTTGTTTACCTTTTCCTCTACCCTTTGGATTTCTTCTGGAGAAAGAGATGCAAAATGAACAAAGTCAAAACGAAGCCTTTCTGTGGATACATGGGAACCTGCCTGTTCCACATGATTTCCCAAGATATCCCTCAATGCCTTATGAAGAAGATGGGTTGCACTATGGTTTCTAGCAGTTGCCATTCTATTTTCCTTATCCACTATTAAAGAAGCTTTTTCCCCTACTGAAACCGTTCCTTCTACAACCTTCCCTATATGGGGAATATTTCCCCCTGTTGCTTTTATGGAGTCATAAACTTGAATCGTCCCTTTATCCGTCTTTATAATTCCTTTATCCCCTACTTGTCCACCACTTTCAGCATAAAAAGGAGTTCTATCCACAATAACGGATACCTGTTCATCCTCTTGAGCTTGATTTACAAATTCATTGTTTGAAATAATCGCACGAATATTAACATTATCTAGTTTTAGATTTCTATATCCTTCGAATTTCGTTAGCCATTCCTTATTTAATTTTGCATATACGGTTTCCTTTGCTCCCATATAGGTGCTTTCTTCCCTAGCAGTTCTTGCCCTTTCCTTCTGTATTTCCATTTCTTTTATGAATCCTTCTTCATCTAAGTCTAAGCCTTCTTCTTCCAAGATTTCCTTGGTTAAATCAATTGGGAAACCATAAGTATCGTAAAGTTTAAAAGATTTTTCCCCTAGAAGAACGGTTTGTTTGTTTTCCTTTAACTCTTTAATGTAATCTTTTAGTATTTCCATACCTTGGTCTATGGTCTCATTAAATCTTTGTTCTTCTACCGAAAGTATCTTTAGAATATATTCTTTCTTATCTTCCAGTTCCGGATATGCACTACTTGAAGTATCTATGACGGTAGCTGCCAACTCTTCTAAGAACAATCCAGTAATCCCCAATAACTTACCATGACGGACTGCCCTTCTTAAGAGTCTTCTAAATACATAGCCTCTTCCTTCATTAGAGGGAATTATTCCATCAGAAGCCATAAATGTAATTGCTCTTAAATGGTCTGTAATAACCCGGATAGACACATCTTTTTTATCATCTGTTTGATATTTCACCTTTGCAATGCTACATACATGGTCACGAATCGATTTAATAGTATCTACATCAAATATTGAATCAACCCCCTGCATAACAGCTGCGACCCTTTCAAGTCCTGCTCCTGTATCAATATTAGGGTTTGGAAGAGGATTGTAATTCCCGTTTTCATCCTTATCAAATTGAGTGAAAACAAGATTCCAAATCTCTACAAAACGGTCACATTCACAACCTGGAGCACACTCCTTGCTGCCACATCCGTTTTCTTCTCCTCTGTCAAAATATAATTCCGAACAGGGTCCACAGGGTCCTACTCCTATTTCCCAGAAATTGTCATCCTTTCCTAATCTGACAATATGTTTTGCAGGTACTCCGACCTTTTCATTCCAAATTTTAAATGCTTCTTCATCTTCCTCGTAAACTGAAACATAAAGTTTTTCCGTAGGAATTTCTAGAACCTCCGTAACAAATTCCCATGCCCAGGGAATTATTTCTTCCTTAAAATAATCTCCAAAGGAAAAATTTCCTAACATTTCAAAAAAGGTCCCATGCCTTGAGGTTTTACCTACATTTTCTATATCCCCTGTTCGAATACACTTTTGACAGGTTGTAACTCTTTTTTTAGGGGGCTTTTCCTGTCCTGTAAAATAGGGTTTAAGCGGTGCCATTCCGGCATTAACTAAAAGTAGGCTCTTGTCGTTTTGAGGCACAAGGGAAAAACTTCCCATCCTTAAGTGACCCTTTTCTTCAAAAAAAGATAAGTATTTTTCTCTGATATCATTTAGTCCCAAAGACTCCATCATGCAACCTCCTGTATTTTCAACTCTTTATTATTCTAATTCGAGTTTTTGCGTAATAATATACTCGTCCTTTGTACTCCCTGATACTGCAATAACTTTTTCAATATCAAATTCGTCCCCTAGTAGTATACCATATTCTTCTTTTTGAACATAGTTTATTTGATACTTGTTCCCATGATAATCCTCAAATGTAATTTGTTCTATCTTTTTGAGGTATTCTATATATTCTTCTAAACTCAAATTGTTATTATTCATATACTCTGCATGGGGAATTCCTACATACCTGAAATGCCAAGGTTCTGATATAATCCCTGTGATATCCTTTTTCTCAGGAAGATATCTTAAAGTAAATCCATACTTCCAGGCATTTTCATACAGCCATTTTCCCTCGGGACTATTTTTAAACTCTTCTACTAAAGGGTCTGAGGTTTTTAATAATTCTAAACAGGAAAAATCGATAACAAGTCCTGTTTGGTGTTCACTAGTGCCCGGAACAGCAACAATTTCAGAGGCTTTTTCTTTAGCAGTTTCTAAATCAAAGTCATTAGCAAAATAATTAACCTTTGCATTGTATAATTGGCTTTGATAGCTAAAGGGCCTATATCCACTAACAGCCCTAAGTCCTGTTATGCCCTCACTGTTTATCCCATCGAATAGCTTAATGGCTGCCCTTAGAGCATTTTCTTGTAAAAGCATTTCTTTTTTGGTTGAAGGTATATCCCCTGCTCCGTCTAATATAGGGGATGGCTTATAACTTTCGCTTAGTAGATTCCATTTATTAACCAATATTAAATCATCTGTTTTTCTATCTTCTATTGTCTTTAAAATCAAATCCAAATCTTTTTCCTTTTGCAGAATAATATTTTTATCTATTGGTGATTCGTCCACTGCTCCACCTCCCTCCTCCTTAGGCAATACTACTTGCTTATCTACATCACTAAATGTATCCTTAGTAGGATTATTATCCCTTAATCCATATGAATAAATTATACTGACTATGATTGAAACAAAAGCAAAGGCAAAAATCATTTTTTTTCCCATGTATATCCCCCTAGTTTTTTCTTTATTTTAATGTAAAAACCTCATCCCAGTAGGAACGAGGTTTTCTTGGGCAGAACATTCTCTCTAAAAATTATAAGAAAAGATTCGAAGTTTGTCAATATGTAGTATTGTTTGTTATAATAGAACTAAATCTAATTTTTTTATTTCCGCGAACTTATCTAATCTTTTAAATGGAAGCTTATACCTGCATTTCATTGAATTGAAAAAGGATGTGCAAGTCTGCACATCCTATCTTAATCCTTCTATAATATTCCCTGCTTTTTCAATCATTCTTCTTCCGTTTTTCATCATTTTCCGACGTCCCCTTTTATTGGTTGACATCACCTTAAATCCCATTGCTCCTGCTATGCCACCAAGCATTATACCAGCGGTAAATTTATTTATTAACATTACAATCTCCCTTCTTTCTACATATAATATTATTGCAAGACAATGTAATTCTACATAATTAGTATGGGATGCCTATATATTATTTATTCATGCTAACTATGTCATTTGTCATTTTTATAAAAATATTTATAAGAGAAGAAGATGAGAAAAGGCCTTTTTTGTCTTATAATATATATTTTTTAACTGAGTGCTACTTTATTAGATTAAGGAATGTATGAATATTCCACTCCTTAATTTGGGTTCAAACCATGTGGATTTTGGAGGCATGATTTTATTTGCATCGGCAATGTCCATCAATTCCTCTATAGTGGTTGGGTACATCGAAAAAGCTACCTTCATTCCATTCTCCACTCTGTTTTCTAGCTCTTTTAGTCCCCTAATTCCTCCGATAAAATCAATTCTATTATCTGTTCTTGGATCTTTTATTCCAAGGATAGGTCCTAATAAATAATTTTGTAAAATAGATACATCCAATCTTTTTACCGGGTCTTCATGATTATAAGTTCCTTCCTTGGCTACTAGCCTAAACCATGACTTATTGATATACATTCCAAACTCGTGAGATTTCACAGGCTCGTAAGGCTTTGAGTTTTCTAATTCTTCGATTTCGAATTTTTCTTTTATAGCGTCAAAAAATTCTTCTTCGCTTAGTCCATTTAAATCCTTAACAACTCTATTATAATCCATAATATGAAGCTGCTCATCGGGAAAAAGGACGGATAAAAAGTAATTAAATTCTTCCTGCCCTGTATAGGCCCCTTCTTTTCTTCTTTTTAGTCCTACTTTTACAGCGGATGCGGTTCTATGATGGCCATCGGCTATATACAGATAGTTTATTTCTTTAAAGTAGGTCTTTATTTGTTCTATCATATTATTATCGTCAATCACCCATACGATATGACCAATACCATCTTCTGCCTTAAAATCATATACTGCCCTATGGGTTTTCATCCAAGTATTTATTAAATCATTGATTTCTTTTTTTGAACGATAGGTTAAAAATATTGGACCTGTATTGGCATTACAATAATCTACATGTTTAATACGGTCTTGTTCCTTATCTTCCCTGGTTAGCTCATGCTTTTTTATAATATTATCCTGATACTCATCAATGGAAGCACAACCTACAATTCCTATTTGCTCCCGCTCATCCATTATCAATTTATAAATATATAAACAAGGCTGGTTATCCTTGATATATACACCATCATCTATCATTTTATTTAAATTATCCCTTGCTTTTTCATAAACTTTTTTATCGTACAAATCTATAGATGGTTCTAAATCTATTTCTGCTTTATCTACATGTAAAAAGGAATAGGGATTATCTTTTACCATTTCTTTTGCTTCTTCACTACTCATAACATCATAGGGTAGAGCCGCTACCTGATGTACAATGTCCTCCCTTGGTCTTATCGCCTCAAAGGGCCTTAGAACTGCCATGGTTTTCCTCCTTTTCTAAAAAACTTCCGTCAAAATGACGGAAGTTTTAAATTAATATTATACCCTATCTTGGGGTGTGTATTTTGTATGAAGCAATTTATGGGCCTTTTCACTCATAGGATGACCTAAATATGTCTCATACAATTCTTTAATTGCAGAATTTTCATGGGATTTTCTGATTGGCTTTCCTGCATCCTCACGGTAAATTGCCTCTGCACGTTTTTTGAGGATTTCAATATTACCATGATGGAATGGCTGTCCGCCACCACCAATACATCCTCCGGGACATGCCATAATTTCTATAGCATGAAGATTTCTAGGATTTCCTGCTTTTATTTCTTCAAGAAGATTTCTAGCATTTCCTAGGCCATGGGCGATACCTATATTAAGGTCTAAATCTCCCATCTTAACAGTTGCAACCCTAACTCCTTCCATCCCTCTTAATTGTTCAAAATCAACTTTTTCGAGGGTCTTGCCTGTAAATATTTCATAAGCTGTTCTAGTTGCCGCCTCAATAACCCCACCGGTTGCACCAAATATTACACCGGCACCGGTAGATTCCCCTAGGGGCTTATCGAAATCTGCATCTATAAGATCATTAAACTCAATGTTTGCCTTTTTAATTAGATGCGCCAATTCCCTTGTAGAAATAGAAATATCTACATCGGGTTTTCCGTCCACTGAAAACTCTTCCCTAGAAGCTTCGTATTTTTTTGCAAGGCATGGCATAATCGAAACAACTACCATTTTTTCTCTAGGAATTCCCAATTTTTCAGCATAATAAGACTTTGCGATAGAACCAAACATTTGCTGTGGAGATTTTGCAGTTGAGGGTATATCCAATAAGTCTTGGAATTGGCTTTCAATAAAGTTTACCCATCCCGGACAACAAGAAGTAAGAATAGGTAATTTAACACTCTTATCCCCATCTAAAAATCTCTTTAAACGGTCTAGAAGCTCAGTTCCTTCTTCCATAATTGTTAAATCCGCTGCAAAATCAGTGTCAAAAACATAGTCAAATCCTAATTGTTTAAGGGCTGCAACCATTTTACCTGTAACTAAGGTACCAGGCTCAAGTCCAAATTCTTCTCCTAGGGCAGCTCTAACAGCCGGTGCTGTTTGCACTACTACTACCTTATCGGGATTAGCGAGTTCTTCTACAACCGACCATGTATGATCTTTTTCACTGAGAGCTCCTACAGGGCATACCGCAACACATTGCCCACAATGGGTACATACAGAATCTTCTAAATTAACCTCAAAAGCAGGGGCCACGACTGCATCAAAGCCTCTATTGATTCCTGATAATGCCCCTACAGTCTGAACCTCATTACACATGGTTTCACATCTTCTACACATAATACACTTATCCATATCACGGATAATTGTTCTAGAATAGTCTTTTCTATAGGTTGATTGTGCAGCATCTTTAAATCGCACTTCCCTAAGTCCGAACTTTTCTGCTAAATCCTGAAGCTCGCAGTCGCCAGATTTCGGGCAAATGAGACAATCTTTCGGATGGTCAGATAATAATAATTCTAATACAACTCTTCTAGCATTAAGTACACGAATTGTATTGGTCTTTACCTCCATACCATCAAAAACAGGGGTTGCACAAGCAGGTGCTAGATTTCTTCTACCTTCTACTTCAACAACACATATTCTACAGGATGCTGATTTGTTTACCATTTTTATATCATGTAAATCTAGATGGCATAATGTAGGAATATGGATTCCTACTTTCTGTGCTGCTTGTAAAACCGTACTCCCAGTGGGAATTTCAACTTGTTTTCCATCAATTGTAACCTTTACATATGACATTGGTTTTACACTCCTTTTTTCTTATTTCCTAACAATGGCCTCAAACTTACATTTATCATAGCAAGCTCCACATTTGATACATTTATCTTGATCAATTACATGGGCCGATTTTACCTTACCTGAAATTGCATTCACAGGACATACTCTTGAACAAGCAGTACATCCAATACATTTTTCTTCGTTAATAATATATTTAAGAAGAGCAGTACATTGTCCTGCAGGACATGTATGGTCTTTTACATGGGCTACATACTCATCCCAGAAGATTTCTATAGTTGATAATATTGGGTTTGGTGCTGTTTGACCAAGTCCACATAGAGCTGTGTCTTTAATAGTCTGACCTAAGGTTTTTAAAATCTCAAGGTCTTCCATGGTTGCCTTGCCTTTAGTTACTTTATCTAGCAATTCGGATAAACGCTTTGTTCCAATTCTACAAGGTGTACATTTACCACAGGATTCTTCCTCTGTAAATTCTAAGTAGAATTTTGCCACACTAGGCATACAGTCATCTTCATCCATAACTATCATACCACCAGAGCCCATCATGGAGCCTTTGGCAAGGAGGTTATCAAAATCAATTGGTGTATCTAAATCTTTTTCAGTTAAGCAGCCTCCAGAGGGTCCACCGGTTTGTACCGCCTTGAACTTTTTACCGTCTTTTATTCCTCCACCGATATCAAATATAACTTCCCTTAAGGTAGTTCCCATAGGAACTTCAATAAGTCCTACATTATTAATTTTTCCTGCTAGGGCAAATACCTTGGTTCCCCTAGATTTTTCCGTACCTATGCTCTTAAACCAATCGGCTCCTTTTAAAAGGATAACAGGAACATTGGCAAAGGTTTCTACATTGTTAACATTGGTTGGTTTTCCCCAATAACCGGATTCTGCGGGGAAAGGTGGCTTGGTAGTTGGTTCTCCCCTCTCACCTTCCATTGAATGGATAAGTGCAGTTTCTTCACCGCATACGAAAGCCCCTGCCCCATACTTTATTTCAATATCAAAGTTAAAACCGGAGCCTAAAATATCAGTTCCTAATAGTCCATATTCTCTAGCTGACTCAATAGCTTTCATAAGACGTTTTACAGCCAAAGGATATTCCGCACGAATATACACTAAACCTTTAGTTGCACCAATGGCATATCCACATACCGCCATAGCCTCAACAATAGAATGGGGGTCTCCTTCTAGAATGGAACGGTCCATAAATGCTCCCGGATCCCCTTCATCTGCATTACAAACAACATATTTTTGGTCTGCCTTATTCTTGTTAGTAAACTCCCATTTCAGTCCTGTTGGGAAACCACCGCCCCCACGGCCCCTAAGTCCTGATTTCTTCATTTCATCTATTACCCCTTCAGGGTTCATTTCTGTCAATGCCTTACCTAAAGCCTGATAACCTTCTCTTGCTATGTATTCATCAATATTGTCCGGATCGATAAAACCGCAGTTTCTAAGAGCTACTCGCATTTGTTTTTTGTAGAAATCCATATGCTTGGAATCTTCAATTGATTTATTAGAAGTGGGTTCCTTATATAATAGCTTTTCTACTTTTCTACCTTTAATCAAATGTTCCTTTACAATAACTTCAGCATCCTCTGGTCTAACCTGTATATAAAAAGTATTATCCGGAAGAATCTTAACAATTGGTCCTTTTTCGCAAAAACCAAAACATCCTGTTTTTAGTACTTGAACTTCATCTTCCATTCCATTTTCTTTTAAATGACTTTTAATATTCTCTACAATTTGGATAGAGTTCGAAGATACGCATCCTGTTCCTCCACACACCAATACATGCATTTTATATTTGGACATTACGAAAGCCTCCTTTTAAATTACTCATCCACTGTTTTATGAGTGACAGGTATAATGCCGTCCAATAGTTCGCCCTGCTTTATATACTTTTCTACTATTTCTTTAGCTCTTTGTTTTGTTACATCCCCAAAAACAACAGGCTCTTTTTCAGGAATCGTTACCTCTACAGTAGGCTCGGCATAGCAATATCCCATGCAACCTGTTTGTGATACAATCACATTTTCTAATTTTTGAGTATCTATTTCTTCTATGAACGTATTCATAACGTCCCTAGCTCCTGACGCAATTCCGCAAGTTGCCATTGCCACACGAACTTGAATCATTTTTTCAATTTTGTCGCCTTTTTCCCTTAGGTTTACTTTTGATTTGTATTGCTCTCTTAGGCTTTTTAATTCATCTAAAGATTTAATTTTAGCCATTTTTTACCCTCCCAATTTTCATTATTCATATTCTTTTAGAATTGATTTTACTTGATTGGTAGTAACACGACCATACACTTTATCCCCTACTAGAACAACAGGGGCTAATCCGCAAGCGCCAACACAGCGCAAAGCATCTAGGGAAAAATTACCATCAGGAGTTGTTTCACCTACTTCAATTTCTAGTACTCTTTTAAACTCATTTAATACCTTCTCTGCACCGCGGACATAACACGCTGTTCCCATGCAAACAGAAATAGGATGCTTTCCTTTAGGAACCATGGTAAAAAATGAATAAAAACTAACAATACCATATACCTTAGATACCGGAATATCCAACTTCTTTGCAACAAACTGCTGTACTTCTTTTGGAAGATATCCAAAAATCCCCTGAGCCCTATGTAATACAGAAATTAATGCTCCATTTTTTTCATTTAAATCATTGATAAATTGTTCTAGTTCACGAAAACCGTGTTCAGCCAATTTATTTGTACAACTTGCACAATCAGACATCTTTCTTCCCCCTTCTAAAATAATAAAATATTATAATCAAACTTCGAATTTCTTTAAAATCGAAGTGATTTTCATGGTAAAAGTTTAATGTATACAGTATGATATCAAATTATCATACTTTCATCTTTAATGTCAAGATTATGACATAAATCTTCATGGTTTTTTTATTATTTAACTTAATAATTTGATAAGCTCTGGAATAGATTTTATCGGCAGTTCTAAATATTGCTCTCTTTCAAATATATCCTCCAAATAATGGGCATCAGAGGACTTAATTACTTTTAATTCATTGTATTTTGATATTATTTTGTCAGAATCAGCATTTCGAGAGATTTCTATGGCTCCTATCTCTAAATCTTTAGGAATCCAACCCAAATTGGATACAATACTGTATGAATTTCTATCGATGTGTGCAGGGTAGGTTACCCCTTTTAGCTTCTTTACAAAGCTCACTACTTCATAAATATTTAAAGTTGTAGCTGTTAGGAGCAATCTGTCATTTTCCCTAATGATATCGTCATTTTCATCTAGAATAAATTGGTTTCCAAAAATATCAGCCCTATTCTTTAGAGGCGGAAGACTGTTGTAGACTATTTCTTGCATTTTATTTGCTGCATCCATATCAGGGAACAAACAAACCATATGTACTTCCTCCGAGGTTTCAATTTCCATTCCGGGAAGCACCATAAGGTGGCTGCCCTTGGCCACCCTCATCACCGTCTCCGCATTTTCACAGGAATTATGATCAGTAATAGCAATGATATCTAGCTCTTTTAAAAGTGACATGTTGACAATATTATTTGGAGTCATGTTTTTGTCCCCACAGGGTGAAAGTGCAGTGTGAATATGTAAATCATAAGCATATTTCATAGTTTTCCTTCTTTACTCTATCCCTATTTCGATAAGTTTTTTAATGGTGGTATAAGAGTTCATCTCCGTGGAAAAAACAGTAATTCCCTCTTCGTTAGCTCTTGTAACAGTATCCTTATCTATATGAGCTCCTTCCGATACTATAATGCAAGATAAGTTAAGTAAAGAGGCTATTGCTATAATATTAACGTGGCTTTGAATCGTTACCCATACTGCTCCTGGTTTTGCATTTGCTATAACCCAGCTTAAAAGATCCCCCGTATAGCCTGTTGTAACTTCCTTATCCACCCCACTAGCTCCTGCCACCATAAATAATTCTAGTTTTTCCATTATATCTTTTACTTTCATTTTCTCCCCCCTAATGTTCCTTTTTCCCGAAAGCTGGCGGTAGTTTTTGGGAAAGAGCTACCATGTCTTCTGCCATCTCTCTTACTTTTCTTCTTAACATAAAAACGCAGTCTTCTATATTAGCATTGTTTTGAACTATATCCTCTGCTAAAGCCCGACAAGTAGGGGCTCCACAAGAACCGCAGTCTATTTGTGGAAGTTCATCGTATATTCTTTCTAACTCCTCCATTTTTTTAATTGCTTCATTCATATCTTTATCCAAAGTCATAACAGGTTTAGAGATTACTTCTTTACTCCATGTTAAGTCATCATTAAATTCAGTTTCCATTATATTGGTGTCTTCTGTGTGCTCCATAGTATAGTTTAAAACCTTTTTTAAATGATTTTTGGCTACAAAACTATTTTCTACGGTCAAGGGTCCCCCGAGGCATCCCCCTGTACAAGCTAGACCTTCTATAAATTCTACATCTTGGAGTTTCCCATTTTCCACCTTTTCTAAAATCCTATTTACATTTTCTATTCCATCCACGGCAATATAATTATCAATTCCTAAACCTTTTCCTTCTCCTCCTGATACTGCCCATCTAATCCCTTCCCTAGAACTATGTCTTATTATTTGAACATCATCTAGTCTCCTTAAAATCGATATAAGTTTCTTATATACTTCTCTTATAGAAACTACCCTATCTACAAATGATTTTTCAAATCCTATGGGATTTCTTACATTTGTGGCTTTCGCAGCACAAGGACTAATAAAGAACACACCTATGTCTTCTTCTTTCATACCTTTGTTTACCAAGTTGTTTTTAACTATTCTTGCAGCTACTTCCATAGGGGACATAATAGGAAGAATATGATCTATTAATTCTGGGAATCTTATTTGAATTAATCTCACTATTACGGGACATGCTGAGGATATTATCGGTCTCTTAACCTGAGTTGTCTTTAACATTTTTTTAGATTCTTCAGTTACAATTTCTGCAGCTTTTGAAACCTCAAATACTTCATCGAATCCTAGGATTTTTAATCCTGTTAAAATTGCATTTACATCTAAAACATCTTTAAATTGGGCATATAAAGTAGGAGCAGGGATTGCTACTTTATACTTATACTCTGCCAAACTATCTAAGCTATCGGTTATGGCTCTTTTGGCATGATTCCTACATACTTTAATACAAAGACCACAGTCTATACATCTTTCATCAATAATCTCTGCTTTTCCATTTCTAACTCTTATGGCTTCAGTTGGACACCGTTTAATACAATCTGTACACCCAATGCATTTATCTTCTTGTAAGGTTACAGAATGCAAATACTCAGACATTTAATCACCATCTCTCTTAAATGTATACCGTAATTTCTACCGTAGTCCCTTTTCCAATTTCTGATGTTATGTTTAAGCCATCACTGTATTTTTTCATATTGGGCAGACCCATCCCTGCCCCAAATCCTAACTCTCTTACTTTTTCGTTGGCAGTAGAATATCCCTCCTGCATTGCTAAATTAATATCTGGAATTCCCGGGCCTTTATCTTTTAAAATTATGTATACCCTTTTTGGTGTAATCTCTACCTCTATTTCACCGCCATTGGCATGAATCACCATATTTATTTCAGCCTCATACATTGCAATCGCAATTTTTCGAATGATTTCAGATGATACCCCCAACTGTTTTAGTACCCTTTTAACTTGACTCGATGCTTCCCCTGCTAAAATAAACTCATCTCCATCCACTTCGAATCTAAGCTTCATACCTTCCCTCCTGTTTTGATTCTCTGCCGGTTAAACCATTACTAAATAATAATCCGCATGAAATGTAGAGCGGGTATTTTGTAGTTAAAATAACCATATTCTTTGCACGCGCTAGCTCTAGGACCTCCTCACCTGGTCTTTTCCCCCGTACAAAAACAATAGCCTTTATATCCATCATTTCTGCTGTCCTAACTACCTGTGGATTCACAAGGCCTGTAAGGAGTAGTACCTTATCCTTTACAAAGGCTAAAACATCACTCATCAAATCAGAACCGCAGGCCAAAAACACTTCACGGTTCAAATTCTCCTCCCCTACTAATAATTCCGCATCGAGGATATCTTTTACTTTCTGTAGTTTCATATACACCCTCCACTTTATACATAATCTTTAAAACCTTTTATATTTAGTATTATATCAAACCAAATGAAGCCCATAGAAATTAAAAATACTTAATTCCCGGGAGTGTAATCTTAAATAAATTTTTATTAGGAAAGTTAAAAATCCTTACCTGTCCTATATTTAAAAATGGCTTTTTAATTCTTGCCATTCCCAAACCATATTTTAAAAATCTTTCTCTTTTATCCATAAGGAGTAATCTCTGATAGAGCCAAGGATTTCTCCTTGGAGGATTTTGGTCTTGCATTATTTTTTTAAGGCTACCCCTATTCCAAACAGCACCAGGGTTGGATACCGATATCTGTTCATCATTTATTGTAACTACTATTTCCCTTGACATATCCCAATAGTCCCTATGAACAACTGCATTAGAAAGGGCATCATAAACTGACTTTATTGGATAAGTAGTATTCTCGAAAAAATTAGAAATAAGTGCTTCACATTTATCCAGCATTTCTAAAATATTTCCCCGGATATAGTATACTTGTTCATTGTATTCAATCCTAATGCCTGTATGTGGAAGATAGTTTTGTGGCAGATTCCCAAATAAAAGAAGTCCCCCCATCGTGGGATGATAACCTGTTCTTTCGGAATCCCTTCCAATAATGCCCAATCCCTCTAATAAAACATTTTCATTTTCTTCAAAGATTGTACCCTTTATTATATAGGTTTGTAGGAGTTCATGATTAAGCTCGGTCATGGGAATTTTTCTGCAGATTATTTGCTCAGCACTAGCCAGACCGTTTTCTTGTAGCATGTTTGCTATTTCATGCCTTCTTGCTACATCAGTGGTTGAACCTCTTCTAATATAAAAAGTTCCTGTCTGTCTTATTTGATGTGGTCTTTGATTGCTTTTGAATATGGTAACAACTGCAATATCTTTTTCCTTATACCTGATAATATCTACCCTAACGGGCACCGGTGGATCACAGCGATTGCAAATAAT
This sequence comes from Candidatus Epulonipiscium sp., assembly GCA_012519205.1. Classification (NCBI taxonomy): domain Bacteria; kingdom Bacillati; phylum Bacillota; class Clostridia; order Lachnospirales; family Lachnospiraceae; genus Candidatus Epulonipiscium; species Candidatus Epulonipiscium sp. The sequence goes on from JAAYQR010000016.1 coordinate 70,550, forward strand.
CTGTTGAATCCTTTCTTCATTAAAAGGCTTTAAATCTACCCCCACAATTTCCTTTGACTTATCTCTCACGCCAAAAACGATATAACCCCTTCCCCCATTGGAATTGGCAATGGCGCAGACGTCTTTCACAAATTCTTTTTTCTCTGAATCCGTATTTAGGTAAAAGTTTTCTTTAAAATCTAATTTAAAGCCCTCTGGTTGATTTAAAATTTTTTTTAATTTATTGACATTCACTTTACCACACCTTTTTAGCAATATCCTAACTTTCCATATGCTTTAGGTTTTTTTAATAATTAATATTATTTCCTCTATTGTATACTAAATTCTAGCATAATAAAAGAAAAAGCACAGAACTTTCGTGCTTTTTCTTTTATTGCATTTCGAATTTATATCCAACCCCCCAAACGGTTTTGATACTCCATTTTTCATTATTGTTTAGCTTTTCTCTTATTCTTTTTATATGAACATCTACAGTCCTTGTATCTCCCATATAATCATATCCCCAAATACGGTCTAACAGCTGTTCTCTGGTAAATACACGATTGGGATTGGAAACAAGAAAATACAATAGCTCTAATTCTTTTGGGGGTAATTCCATCTGTTTCCCGTGATAGGTAACGGAATAATTGCCTATATCAACTGTTAGATTAGGAATGACAATTTTTGTGCTATTATCTTCTTTATGCTCAAAGCGTCTTAGTACTGCCTTAACCCTAGCAACCAATTCCTTAGGTTCAAAGGGTTTTACGATATAATCATCTGCACCTAATTCTAATCCTAGGACCTTATCGAAAGTCTCGCCCTTAGCCGTCAACATTATAATTGGTATATTGCTGATTTTTCTTATTTCTTTACAAACATCATAACCGTCTATTTCGGGCAGCATGATATCTAGTAATACAAGATGTGGTGCAAAGGAAGAAAAGGTATGAACTGCTTTTTTCCCACTGTAAATCTCCTTAGTTTTATACCCTTCCTTATTTAAATAAAGGGAAATGAGTTCAGCAATATGTACATCATCATCTACAATTAATATTTTGATTTCAGGGGACAATATCACACCTCCTTAAAAAACCCCTACTTAAGTAGGGGGCTTTTTATTCTGCTTTACCCATCTTAGACTTAAGTGCAGCTAATTCATCCATCACGTCTAAATCTTGTTTAGCTTTTTCTAACCGTTCAAATTCTTTATCTAAGGTATCCCCAGTTACTTCTTCATTTAATTCTTCCTTAGCTTTTACTTTATCTTCCATGGCTTCTATTTTAGATTCCATACGGGCAAAGGTATCAAAGGCACTGGTATCGTTTATTTCAGAATATGTTTTATTGATTGACTCCTGAGCTTTAGCTCTTTTTGATCTAGCCTTAAGTAGGTCCTTCTTTCTTTTAGCTTCTTCAATCTTATTATTAAGTTCGCGCAGAGATGTTTTAAGTTTCTCAGTCACTTGTTGCTGACTGTCTAAATTTACTTTATACTCCTCGGCCAATTTTTGATGTTCATTTTTCCTTTTTAGGGCCTTAACTGCTAATTCATCACTTTGTTGCTGCACAGCTAGTTCTGCTTTTTGCGCCCATTCTCCTTGTAACTTAACTTGTTCTTCATACTCTCTTTCTAATTTCTTTTCATCTGCCATTGCTTGTGCTATTTGTGATTTGGCTGTTGTGTATTGTTCTTGCATCTCAAGTATTAGTTGGTCAAGCATTTTTTCCGGGTCTTCTGCTTTATCAATGAGGTCGTTAATATTAGATTTAATTACAGTAAACATACGACTGAAAATTCCCATCTTAATCACTCCTACTTTTTTTATTTTATTTCTATCTTATATTATATATAAAGTATACCACTTCATGCAATATACCATTTGAATTGTTGAAAGATACTTTCAAATGAAGTGTTGTACTCTACATTTTGATTATACACACTCTATAGTTTAATGTCAAGTAGTGTTATTGCAATTCAACAATGGTGACCCCTGTTTCCCCCTCTCCATATTTACCTAATCGATAAGACTTCACATGGGGATGTCTTTTAAGCAGTTGGTGGATAGCTTGCCTTAGGACCCCCGTCCCTTTACCATGGATTATTGTAACTTGGGACAAGCTAGATAAGCAGGCATCGTCTAGATATTTATCTGTATTGATGACTGCTTCATCTGCCATCTGTCCCCGAAGATCAATTTCTGCCCTGATATTGAGGGCCTTCCCTTTTTTTGCTGAAATTGTTATTCCCTTAGACTTATTCTTTATGGTTCCTTTTTCGGATTCATCTAAGGCTAAATTGGATATATGAACATTAATTTTCATAATTCCCGCCTGCACCATTACATCTCCATTATGATTGGGTGGCTCTACAACCACACCGGTCTGGTTTAGGGTTGAAATAAATACTTTATCGCCTTTTTTTAGATTTTTAGGGGGCTTTTTAAAGGTCTTCTTAGGGATGGCTGCTTTTATTATACCCTCATCCATATCTTGAATACTCTCCCTAAGGCTTCCCCTTGCTTCTTCTATTTCTTTTTGACTTATTACTACCTGGGCTTCTCTTGCTGATTTTTGCAACTCCTTAATAATTGAATCTGCCTCATCCTTTGCTTTTTGCAAAATCTTTCTTGCTTCTTGTCTTGCTTCTAAGAGTAATTTTTCCTTTTGGGATTCTATTTTTTCTTTTTGTTTTTCCATTTGAGATTTTAGCAGCTGGGCTTCTTCTCTATATCGTGCTGCCTTATCCTGTTCATAAGCAGCAGTCTTTTTACTAGTTTCCAAATCCATAATTAAATCTTCAAATTTTTTGTCTTCCTTAGTAATTAATTGATTTGCACTATCTATAATGAAATCTTGGAGTCCTAATCTTTTTGAGATAGCAAAGGCATTACTTTTACCTGGGATTCCTATAAGGAGTTTATAAGTAGGCCTAAGGGTCTTTATATCAAATTCTGAAGAGGCATTTTCTATTCCCTCCGTGGATAGGGCATATACCTTTAATTCACTATAGTGGGTAGTAGCGGCAGTGCGAATTTCTTCTTTTAATAAATAATCTAATATTGCCATGGCAAGGGCAGCCCCCTCTGTGGGATCGGTTCCCGCACCTAGTTCATCAAAAAGCACTAAAGAATTGGGGGTTACTTGTTTTAATATATGAACAATATTGGTCATATGGCTTGAAAAAGTACTAAGGCTTTGCTCTATACTTTGTTCATCTCCAATATCTGCAAATACCCTATCAAATACCGCCAATTCCGAATTGTCGAAGGCAGGTATATGAAGCCCTGCCTGCCCCATTAATGTAAAAAGTCCTAAGGTTTTTAAGGATACAGTTTTTCCCCCTGTATTAGGACCCGTAATGAGCAAAGTAGTAAATTTATCACCTAAATAAATATCAATAGGCACTACTGTCTTAACATCTAGTAAGGGGTGTCTTGCTTTTTTAATGTGAATTCTGCCTTCTTGATTAAACCTAGGCTCTACAGCCCTCATTTCAAGGGCAAGTCCTGCCTTTGAAAATGTAAAGTCTAATTGGGTTAGGATATTCACATTGCCTTCTATAACTTCTAAATTTTCTTCAACTATTGAAGTTAGGTGAATCAATATCTTTTCTATTTCTGCTTTTTCCTTTACTTGTAATTCTCTTAGTTGGTTATTCATTTGAACAATTTCCATCGGTTCTACAAATAAGGTAGCCCCCGTTGAAGATTGATCATGGATAATTCCTGGGAAATTGCTCCTATATTCTTGTTTTACCGGAACGCAATATCGATCCCCCCTCATGGTTATTACTGCATCTTGCAGCATAACTTGATTTGAAGAGGAGTGAATTGTTTTTTGTAGCCTTTCTTTTATCCTTTCATTCATGGATTTCATTTCTCTTCGTAAGTTATAAAGGGTAGGACTGGCATCATCGGAAATTTCCTCTTCAGAAACAATGCACCTAGATATTTCAGCCTCAATCTTAGGAAGGGTTACTATTCCATCAAAAAGAGAATCAAGGGTCTCGTATACTTCTTGTTTTCTCTCATCCTTGGAATAGTTTTTTACTTTTTTACATACATGAAGTAAATCAGTAATATTTAATAATTCCGAATTGGATAGTACCCCCCCTATTTTTATCCTTCTTATGGGGGTTCTCACATCCCGAAAACCCCCTAGGGGTATACCACCCTTTTTGATGCTCATGCTGACTGCATCGCTAGTTTCTTTTTGCATTTGAATAATTGCATGATAATTTGAAGAAGGCTTTAAGTTTTCTGCAATCTCTTTTGCCATAGGGGATACTGCATAACGAATTAATTTTTCGATTATCTTATTATATTCAAGGGTTTTTAATGTTCTTTCTTCCATGGATAAATCCTTTCTTAAATTAATATACTATAATTGCAATGAAAACAATGAAAATAAAAATACTGACTTAATTATGAGTTAATTATATCATTAACTTATGATTAAAACTACATACTCATATTTATTAAAAAGGATTCTTATGAGCTTGATAAATAAATGATACCTGTGATTGCAGTGAAAATAACAGGAATAAAAATACCATTGACATAACTATAAGTTACTTATATCATTAACTTATAATTAAAAATACATACTCATATTTGTTTAAGGGGGATTCCCATGAGCTTTATTAATCCTAAAACTTTATACAATGAAATATTATCCTCTATCCAGTCTAGTTTTAGTATGCCTGTTAAGCTTCCACAAAAAACCCCTGTTGATTCTACCTTATTCAATGTAGTTTTAGAAAAAGAAGTTAATAAGGAAAATATGGATATTGATTTAGACATAGATGATAAGATTAAAGAGGCAATTGAAAGAGCTAGTAAAAAGTACAACCTTAGTCCTAGTTTAATCAAAGCCGTCATTAAACAGGAAAGTAATTTTAATCCGCATGCCCTTTCCAACGCTGGGGCACAAGGACTTATGCAGTTAATGCCCGCTACTGCCCATATGCTTAATGTTAAAAATCCATGGGATATAGATGAAAATATTGACGGGGGCTCTCGTTTCCTTAAAGACATGCTTATCCAGTTTAATGGAAACACTCAATTGGCTTTAGCTGCCTACAATTCTGGTCCAGGAAATGTTAAAAAATACGATGGCATACCACCTTTTAATGAAACCCAAAATTATGTCCCAAAGGTGTTAGCCTATAAAAAACAATATGAAGCATTTAAAAAAGAGTGATATATTATCACTCTTTTTTTATAAAAAGTCTTAGCCATTATCCTACCCCATTTTGCCTTTATAGAACTCTGACAGCTTTCACATATGTACGGGTATAATAACCTTCCCCTAAGCTACTTATAATAACTCCCCTACTGCTTTCTGAATGGATAAATTGATTATCTCCTATATAAATTCCAACGTGAGAAATATTACCGTTATTAACTCCCGAAGTGTCAAAAAGAACTAAGTCTCCGGGCTGTAAGTCTTTCTTGGAAACAGCATATCCATCTAAGCCTTGACCCCCAGAGGTTCTATTTAGGCTTATTCCAAAGTTACCCATAACTGATTGGGTAAAACCTGAACAATCTACTCCTCTAGATAAATCTGTTCCTGCATATCTATAAGGTGTTCCAATAAACCTTTTTGCATATGCTATTATTTCATTTGCTGATTTATTACTAGAAACCTGCACTTCTACTTTTACTTGTGGAAGAAAAGCTTCCTCCGCAGTTCTAACATATTCTTCATAAATCCAAGCTTCGCTATCATTATAAACCACTTGATACCAATCACCCAACTTGCCTGTTATAACTAAATCATCACCCTTATTAACTTGTCCTAAAACCTGACAACTTGTATTGGGTTTTACTCTTATATTTACCCTATCCCCTGTGGATATTCCACTAATTGAATCTATATGTAATGAATCCTTTTTAACATATCCTTCTATTTTGTTGTCCAATGATACAAAGTAATAATCACCTTCAAGACCGATAATTTCTACTTTATCCTTTTTATTTAGAGTGCTTACTATTTCTTCTTCATTACTAAAACTATTTAAAACACCTATTCCGTCTTGTGAACTTATGCCTATTGTTTTTCCATAAGAATTAGAAACTCCAAAAATTGAAAATACCCCAAAAACCAAAGCGCAAGAAGCTATTCTACGTAATATTTTCATCAGTAAACCCCCATTTAGAATTTTGTTACGTAATTGTTACGATATTATTATATAAGTGTTTACGGGTTTTGTCAATTACTTTTAAAAATATTGTAGAATTATGAAATTTGTTAAGCACTTTTACGATAAACAATAATATTACCATAAGTATTAGCTCTTGAATCCTTGGTGTATACAATTTTATTGGTTGTAAAACCAAGCTTTTCCCAAAACTGCATTCCAATTTTATTATTCTGTGCCACACTGACATAAATCCACTGGATATTATGCTCCTTAGTATAAAAATTAATAATTTCTTCAACTAATTCTAGCCCATATCCCCGTCTGCAATATTTTCTATTTATCATAATAGCATTGATCCATAATACACTTTTTTTATAATCATACAAATTTCCTTTAATACATCCAATTCTAAGATTATCTCCATGGGTTTTAGCAACATAAAAGAAGCAATTATTACCTTGATTGCTGCTTTTTATAATTTTATCAAATCTATTTTTGGTTAATCTCTTAGGGGAACCTATTGCATATAAGTAAAATCGAAAATCGTCATATATATTCTTTATAAAATCGAAA